>CAZQPN010000681.1:726-1431 GCA_964595215.1 uncultured Rubrivivax sp.
CCAACGGGTGCAACAGCTTCGACGTCAACTGCCTGACGCGGCTGCTGCCGAGCCCGAACAACAACCCCTGCCGCACCCAGGTGTGCGCGATGGTTGCGTTGTCCAGCGGGCTGAAGATGCCGCCTGCGGCCGCAGCGACGGTACGAGAGGATGTCTCGGCTGGCGGAGCGTTGACCGTCGTCAACGACGACCGTTCGTCGCACGGCTTGACATTGCACACAGGCGAGCCGGTTTTACCTTTGCCGACGCTGATCGGCCCTGCCGGCACCCCACCGCAAGCCACCGTCAGCGAGGACGACGATGATCTGGCTACCCTGTCGGCCGACAACCCGACTTGCGACCAGTGTCTCTTCAGCGCGGTTTTCGGCGTCCGGCCTGAGACCTACCGGACGCAGCAGGCCGTCGTGGAGATCGACTGCAGTGGCGCGCCGTGCAACGCCACATCGCTCGCCACCGCCATCGCCGCCCATCCGGGCCGGCCGCTGTGGTTGAGCGGGGCCGGTGGGCTCGCCTTGGACACGGCTGACGTCATCGGCACCGACGCTGCGCCGGTGCTGATCGTCGTCGAGGGTCCATTCGAGGCAACCGCGGCTGCGCAGGTGACCGGATTCGTGTATGCCAACCGCATCGAACTTGGGGGCGGCAGCCGCATCCGCGGCGGTCTGGCCAGTGCCACGACGCTGGACCCGGGCACCGGTCCGGCCG
>CAZQPN010000681.1:1441-1850 GCA_964595215.1 uncultured Rubrivivax sp.
ACGACGGTGCGGTGATGACGGCGCTGCGCCACACGAACGGCTCCTTCGTCCGCGTGCCGGGCAGCTGGCGCGATTTCCAATGATCCGGCACCCAGCCCGCCGCGCACGCGGGATCTCACTCATCGAGGCCGTCGTCGCGCTCGCGGTGATGGCCTTCGGCATGGTCGCGATCGTCGGCCTGCAGGCGACGCTGCGCGGCAACGCCGACCAGTCGCGGCAGCGGGCCGAGGCGGTACGCATCGCGCAGGAGACGGTGGAGCAGCGGCGCGCCTTCTCGGTGATGGCGGTTTCCGCCCCCATCGTCATGATCTCGATCGCCGCAGGCGCGCGCATGGGGCTTGGCATGCTGGTCGAAGGCAATGCCTTCAGCTTCATCGCCGACTGGCGCGCCCGCAAGACCTAGGCCATC
>CAZQPN010000682.1:0-1842 GCA_964595215.1 uncultured Rubrivivax sp.
TCTACATCACCGACTGGACCGACGCCCGCATGGTCCCGCTCGAGGACGGCCCCTTCCACCTCGACGACTACGTGCACTACGTGCAGGAGTTCATCCGCCTGGCGGGCCCCGAGGTGCATGTGATCTCGGTCTGCCAGCCGACCGTGCCGGTGCTGGCCGCGGTGTCGCTGATGGCGAGCAACGGCGAGCCGACGCCGCGCACGCTGACGATGATGGGGGGCCCGATCGACGCCCGCCGCAGCGCCACCGCGGTCAACACGCTGGCCACCGGCAAGAGCCACACCTGGTTCGAGAACAACGTCATCTTCCGCGTGCCGACCAACTACCCGGGTGCCGGGCGCGCCGTCTATCCGGGCTTCCTGCAGCACAGCGGCTTCGTCGCGATGAACCCGGACCGGCACGTCTCGTCGCACTACGACTACTTCCTCGACCTGATCCGCGGCGACGGCGACAGCGCCGAGTCGCACCGCCAGTTCTACGACGAGTACAACGCCGTGCTCGACATGCCGGCCGAGTACTACCTCGACACGATCAAGACCGTGTTCCAGGACTTCGCGCTGATGAACGGCACCTGGGAGGTCAGCGGCCAGCTCGTGCGCCCGCAGGACATCACGACGAGCGCGCTGCTGACGATCGAGGGCGAGCTCGACGACATCTCCGGCGCCGGTCAGACCCAGGCGGCGCACGACCTGTGCACCGGCATCCCGGCCGACCGCCGCTCGCACTACGACGTCAAGGGCGCCGGCCACTACGGCATCTTCTCCGGCCGCCGCTGGCGCGAGAAGGTCTACCCGGAGGTCAAGGCCTTCATCGAGCGACACGACGAGCCGATGCAGCAGGCCGCGGCAGCGCCCCGCAAGCGCTCGGCACTGCGCCGCGTCCGCTGAAGGGCCGCGGGGCGGCATCCGCCGAGGACGCACGCCGATAATGTCGGCGTGAACGTCCCCGTCCCCTCTGCAGAGGCCCCGCAACCACCGACCGGAACGCCGAGCCAGGCGCTGGCCGACGCGCTCGACGCCGCGCTGCCGCAGACGCAGTGCACGCGCTGCGGCTACCCCGACTGCCGCGGCTATGCCGAGGCCATCGCAGCCGGCGAGGCCGAGATCGACCGCTGTCCGCCGGGTGGCGCCGAAGGCATCGTGCGGCTGGCGCGGCTGACCGGCCGTGCGCCGCGGCCACTGGACGCCGCCCGCGGCGCCGAGGGTCCACGTGCGCTGGCCGTCATCGACGAGGCCTGGTGCATCGGTTGCACGTTGTGCATCAAGGCCTGTCCGGTCGACTGCATCGTCGGCGCGTCCAAGGCCATGCACACGGTGGTCGACGCCGACTGCACCGGCTGCGAGCTGTGCGTGCCAGCCTGTCCAGTCGACTGCATCGCGATGGTGCCGGTCACGGGCGAGGCCACCGGCTGGGCGGCCTGGAGCCCGGCACAGGCGGACCGGGCACGCGAGCAGTACGCCTTCCACCGCTTCCGCACCGAGCGCGCGCGCCGCGAGCACGACGAGCGGCTGGCCGACCGGGCGGCGGCAAAGCTGGCCGACCTGCCCGCGCACACGCGGCTGACCGACCCGGCAGCGATCGACCGCAAGCGCGCCGTGATCGAGGCCGCGCTGGCGCGCGCCCGGGCGCGGCGCGTCGACGGGACCGGCCACGGCGGTGGGAGCGGCGCATGACGCGCGCCGACATCGAGCCCTTCTTCGCCACCCTGGCGGCGGCCAACCCGCATCCGCAGACCGAGCTCCAGTACACCAGCGTGTTCGAGCTGCTGGCGGCGGTGCTGCTGTCGGCCCAGGCCACCGACGTCAGCGTCAACAAGGCCACGCGCGCGCTGTTCGCCCGCGC
>CAZQPN010000683.1:0-1839 GCA_964595215.1 uncultured Rubrivivax sp.
GTCCTTGCCGTAGCCGCTGCTCTTCAGGCCGCCGTGCGGCATCTCGTTGACGAGCATGAAGTGGGTGTTGATCCAGGTGCAGCCGTACTGCAGCTTGCGCGCGACCTGCATCGCGCGGCCGACGTCCTGTGTCCAGACCGATGACGCCAGCCCGTAGTCGCTGTCGTTGGCCCAGGCGACGGCCTGCTCGGTGTCGGTGAAGCGCGTCACGCTGACGACCGGGCCGAAGACTTCGCGCCGCACGATCTCGTCGTCCTGGCGCGCACCGGCGATCACGGTCGGCTCGTAGAAGAAGCCGGCGCCGGCGCGCAGCTTGCCGCCGGCGGTGATCTCCATGTGGCCGGCCATCTGCGCGCGCTCGACGAAGCTGGCCACGCGGTTGCGCTGGCGGTCGCTGATCAGCGGGCCGATCTCGACGTCGTCCTCGTCCTGGGTACCGACCTTGATCGACCTTACGGCGCTCGACAGGTCGGCCACCAGCCTGTCGTGGATCTTCGCGCCGGCATAGATCCGGCAGGCCGCGGTGCAGTCCTGGCCGGCGTTGTAGTAGCCGAAGGTGCGCAGGCCGTCGACGACGGCCGCCAGGTCGGCGTCGTCGAACACGATCACCGGCGCCTTGCCGCCGAGCTCGAGGTGGGTGCGCTTGAGGGTGCCGCTGGCCGCCTGCAGGATCTTGCGGCCGGTCGCGACGTCGCCCGTCAGGCTGACCATCGCCACCTTGGGGTGCTCGACCAGCGGCTGGCCGACGGTGGCGCCGCGTCCGGTCACGACGTTGAGCACGCCCTTCGGGAAGATGTCGGCCGCCACCTTCGCCAGCCACAACGCGGTCAGCGGCGTCTGCTCGCTCGGCTTGAGCACCACCGTGTTGCCGGCGGCGAGCGCCGGCGCGGTCTTCCACGCCGCCATCATCAGCGGATAGTTCCACGGCGCGATCGAGCCGACGACGCCCACCGGGTCGCGCCGGATGAAGCTGGTGTGGCCGGCCAGGTACTCGCCGGCCAGCGGGCCGGTCATCGTGCGGCAGGCGCCGGCGAAGAAGCGGAAGCAGTCGGCCACCGCCGGGATTTCGTCGCCGAGCGCGCGTGCGTAGGGCTTGCCGCAGTTCAGGCTCTCCAGGCGCGCGAAGGTCTCGGCCTGCGCCTCGATCGCGTCGGCCAGCTTGAGCAGCATGCCGGCGCGCTCGGCCGGCGTCGTGTCGCGCCAGGCGTCGAAGGCGCGGTGGGCGGCCGACACGGCCTTGTGCAGCTGCTCGGCGGACGCCTCCGGCACCTCGCACAGCAGGGCACCGGTGGCGGGGTTGAGCACGCGCTCGGGCTCGCCTTCGCCGGCGACGAAGGCGCCGTCGATGAACAGGTGGGTGGGCAGGGTGGGATCGGCCATGGCGGGCTCCTCGGTCGGGTTGTCGACGGTCGTGGTCGGTGGGTCGTCAGCGCCGCGCCGGCTCGTCGGCGCGCGTCAGCAGGTAGGCCAGCAGGATGGGCACGAAGGTCAGCGCGATGATGACCACCGCGACGACGTTGGTGACCGGCCGCTGGCGCGGGCGGATCAGCTCCTGCAGCATCCAGATCGGCAGCGTGGTCTGCTGGCCGGCGGTGAAGGTGGTGACGATGACCTCGTCGAAGCTGAGCGCGAAGGCCAGCAGTGCGCCGGCCAGCAGCGCCGAGCCGAGCTGCGGCAGGATCACGTGGCGCAGGGTCTGGAAGCCGTCGGCGCCGAGGTCCATGCTGGCCTCGATCAGGTTCGGGTTCAGCCGCCGCAGCCGCGCCACCGCGTTGTTGAACACCACGACGACGCAGAAGGTCGCGTGGCCGATCACGATGGTCCAGAAGCTGAACGGGA
>CAZQPN010000684.1:0-1839 GCA_964595215.1 uncultured Rubrivivax sp.
GGCGACCTGGGCTGCCTGGCGGTGCACGGCACCGTCAACGACGTGGCGATGATGGGTGCGCGGCCGCTGTGGCTGTCGGCCAGCTTCATCCTCGAGGAAGGCTTCCCGCTGTCCGACCTCCGGCGCCTGGTGGAGTCTATGGCCGCGGCCGCGCGCGAGGCCGGCGTGGCGGTCGTCGCCGGCGACACCAAGGTCGTCGAGCAGGGCAAAGGTGACGGTTGTTTCATCGCGACCACTGGCGTCGGCGTCGTGCCGTGCGGCGTCGACATCGGCGGCGCCAACGCACGACCCGGTGACGTGCTGCTGCTGTCGGGCTCGATCGGCGAGCATGGCGTGGCCGTGCTGTCGACGCGCGAGTCGCTCGAGTTCGAGACCGAAGTGCGCTCGGACACCGCCGCGCTGCACGGCCTGGTGGCGGCGATGCTGGCCGCCGTGGCGCCCGGGGCCGTGCACGTGCTGCGCGACCCGACGCGCGGCGGCCTGGGCACGACGCTCAACGAGATCGCGCGCCAGTCCGGCGTCGGCATGGTGGTCGACGAGGCGGCGATTCCGGTGCAGCCTCAGGTCGAGGCCGCCTGTGAGCTGCTCGGCCTGGACGTGCTGTACATCGCCAACGAGGGCAAGCTGGTTGCCGCCGTCGCGCCCGCGGCGGCCGGTGCGGTGCTGGCGGCGATGCGCGCGCACCCGCTCGGCGCCGCCGCCGCGCGCATCGGCGTGGTCCAGGCGGACGACCACCGCTTCGTGCAGATGGACACGCGCTTCGGCGGTCGCCGAATCGTCGACTGGCTGAGCGGCGAGCCGTTGCCGCGCATCTGCTGAGCGCCCCCAGGGCCGGGCGGAGCGTGCGCCAGGCCCCTTCAGCACCCGTCAGAGCACCGGCGTCGGCGCCGGCGGCCGCGCCCCGGCGACCGCCGCGTGCAGCAGCGCCGGGTCGCCGAACGCGCGCAGCATGACCGTGGTCAGGTCGTGCATGCCGCCCAGCGCCGGCCCCTGCGGCACCAGCCCCGGCGTGAAGCCCTGGGCGACGAAGCGCGCCAGCAGCGCCGGGTCGCGCGTGACGATGTGCACCGGCACGTCCCAGCTCGTGCCCTCGCCGCTGACGCTGGCCGCCGGCTGGTGGTCGCCGACCCACAGCATCACGCTCTCGCGCGGCTCGGGCCGCTGCAGGTGACCGCCGAGCCAGCGGTAGGTGTAGTCGAACATGCCGACGTAGTTCGGCAGCATGTCCAGCCAGTCGACGTAGGCGTTCTTCAGCCGCTCGGTGGCCTCGACGCCGTAGGGGTCGGACGAGCGCAGCCGGTCCCAGTCGGGCTGGTAGGGCGGCACCGGACCGAAGGGCAGATGGCTCGTGATGGTCGGGAAGAACAGGAAGCGCGGCGGCGCGTCCGCTGCCAGCGGGTGGCGGTGCTCGAACAGCGCCAGGCTCGCCTGGTCGGGGATCTTCCAGTAGCCCAGCTCGGGCCCGCGGTAGTCCAGGTCGCGCCCGTCGACGAAGAGGTCGAAGCCGTAGTAGGCGCGCTCGGCCCAGTCCCAGCTCAGCGCCGGGTACAGGCCGACGCTCTGGTAGCCGGCGCGGCGGAACAGCGTCGTCAGCGTCGGCCGCTCGCTCGTCAGCAGCAGGTCGTGGCGCAGCGGGTCGCTCAGGTCGATGCCCGACAGCAGGCTCAGGTGCGACAGCTCGGACGCACCGGCGAAGGTCGCCGCGCGCACGCTGGCCGAGGCGACGAGCCGACCGCTGGCCGCGATGTCGGCCGCCAGCTGCGCGCGCGCCGGCGCCAGCGCCGGCGCCACGCGCGGGTGCTCGAAGGCCATCATCCCGTAGGACTCGAGGAACAGCAG
>CAZQPN010000685.1:0-1835 GCA_964595215.1 uncultured Rubrivivax sp.
ACCTCAGCTTCGCCGGCGACATGGACCTGGCGATCGCGATCCGCACCGGCATCGTCAAGGACCAGACGCTGTACGTGCAGGCCGCCGCCGGCGTCGTGGCCGACTCGGTGCCCGAGTTGGAATGGAAGGAGACCGAGGCCAAGGCACGCGCGCTGATCCGGGCCGCCGAGCTCGTCGAGGAGGGCTTCTGACATGGCCGCCGGACTGCGCAAGCTCAGCGCCACGATGCCCGGCGCGCCCGAGGTCGATCACCCGAAGCCCGAGCGCCTGATCGTCGGCGACCCGCGGCGCGAGACCTGGAACGTCGTCGAGCGGCCGGTCGGCGGCACGCTCTTCGCCGGCGTCTGGCGCTGCGAGCCCGGTCACTGGCGGATCGCGTTCGGGCCCGCGGAGCACGAGCTCTTCACCGTGCTGCAGGGGCGCTGCCGCGTGCATGCCGACGACGGCGGCTTCGAGGAGGTCGGCCCGGGCGAGGCGCTGCTGATCCCGCCGGGCTTCGCCGGCTCGTTCGAGGTCCTGGAGACCCTGACCAAGACCTATGCGATCGTCGATGGCGCCGCGCCGGCGGCCTGAGGAGCGCGCATGCTGCTGATGATCGACAACTACGACAGCTTCACCTACAACCTGGTGCAGTACTTCGGCGAGCTCGGCGAGGACGTGCGCGTGCTGCGCAACGACGAGATCGACGTCGCCGGCATCGAGGCCTTGCGGCCCGACCGGCTGGTGCTGTCGCCCGGCCCCTGCTCGCCGGCCGAGGCCGGCATCTGCATCGAGGCGGTCCGTCACTTCAAGGGCCGGCTGCCGCTGCTCGGCGTGTGCCTGGGCCATCAGGCGATCGGCGCGGCGCTGGGCGGACGCATCATCCGTGCGCGCGTGCAGATGCACGGCAAGGCCAGCACCATCCGCACCGACGGCCAGGGCCTGTTCGAGGGCCTGCCCTCGCACTTCGACGTCATCCGCTACCACTCGCTGGCGATCGAGCGCGAGACCCTGCCGGCCGAGCTGGAGGTGACGGCGACGACCGACGACGGCGAGATCATGGGCGTGCGCCACAAGGCGCTGGCCGGCGGGCCGACGCCCCTGGAGGGCGTGCAGTTCCACCCCGAGTCCATCGCTTCCGAGCACGGTCACGCGATGCTGCGCAACTTCCTGAAGATGGGCCGCGTGGCCACGCCGGCCTGACCCGGCCCCGGCCGCCCGCCCATCCTCCGCCTCGTCACGACCTGCCTTCCGGAGAGACCTCATGCCGATCACCGACACCGCCGCGCTGACGCGCGTCATCGAGCACCGCGAGATCTTCCACGACGAGATGCTGGCGCTGATGCGCCGCATCATGACCGGCGAGATGAGCCCGGTGATGATCGCCGCGCTGGCGATCGGGCTGCGCGTCAAGAAGGAGACCATCGGCGAGATCGCCGCCGCGGCACAGGTGATGCGCGAGTTCGCGACCCCGGTGGCGGTGGCCGACCGCACGCACCTGGTCGACATCGTCGGCACCGGCGGCGACGGCTCGCACACCTTCAACATCTCGACCGCGTCGATGTTCGTCGCCGCCGCGGCCGGCGCGCGCGTGGCCAAACACGGCGGGCGCAGCGTCAGCAGCACCAGCGGCAGCGCCGACGTGCTGGAGGCGCTGGGCGCGCACATCCTGCTGACGCCGGAGCAGGTGGCGGTGTGCCTGGCCGAGACGGGGATCGGCTTCATGTTCGCGCCGTCCCACCACGCGTCGATGAGGCACGCCGCGCCGGTGCGCAAGGAGCTCGGCGTGCGCACCTTCTTCAATATCCTGGGGCCGCTGACGAACCCGGCGGGTGCGCCCAACCAGCTGCTCGGCG
>CAZQPN010000686.1:0-1833 GCA_964595215.1 uncultured Rubrivivax sp.
ATCACGCTGACGTTGGTGCTGATGCGCGGCAGCAGCATGTCGCCCGAGATCAGCAGCGCGTCGTCCTCGCGAAACAGCGAGATGTGCTCGGGGGCATGGCCGTGGCCGGCGATGCAGCGCCAGCGCCGGCCGCCGATCGTCAGCGCCATGCCGTCCATCAGGCGCCGGAAGCGCGCCGGCACCTGCGGGACCATGCTGACGTAGTAGTTGGCGCGCGCCCGCACCTTGGCCTGCGCCTCGGGGTCGACCAGCCCGTGGCGGGCGAAGAAGCGCGCCGCCGACTCGCCGCCGTAGCCGGTCGTCGCCTGGCTCGCCATGCGCGCGGCGTTCCAGTCGGTCGCGCTGATCCACAGGCGGCAGTCGTGCGCCGGCGTCGACCAGCGCTCGCACAGCCAGTGCGCCAGGCCGATGTGGTCCGGGTGCATGTGGGTGACCAGCACGCGCAGCACCGGCAGGCCGTCGAGCTCGTGCGCGAACACCGTCTCCCAGGCCGCGCGTGTGGCCTCGTCGGCGATGCCGCAGTCGACCACCGTCCAGCCCTCGCGTCCGCCGGCGTCGTCGGGCTCGCGGTCGCGCAGCAGCCACAGGTTGATGTGGTCGAGCGCGAACGGCAGCCGCATGCGCAGCCAGCGCACGCCGGGTGCGACATCGATCGCCGTGCCCGGCGCGGGCAGGGTCTCGCACAGCGGGTAGTGCAGTTCGGCTTCGAGCGGGTTGGCCATGCGGCGGGTCTCGTGGGTGTGCCGCCGTCGCGCGGCGCGGTCGATGGGGTACATTGACGTTTACGTCAACGTCAGTCTAACCAGCCTCCGTCCGATGTCCGTCGCCGCGCGCGCCGACGCTGCCCGCTACACGATCACCGAGCTCGCGCAGGAGTTCGACGTGACGCCGCGCGCGATCCGCTTCTACGAGGACATGGGCCTGCTGACGCCGGCGCGCGCCGGCCGCAACCGCGTCTACACGCAGCGCGACCGCACGCGGCTCAAGCTCACGCTGCGCGGCAAGCGCCTGGGCCTGACGCTGCAGGAGATCAAGCAGCTGGTCGACATGTACGACTCGCCGTCGGACACCGCGCCGCAGCTGAAGGCCTTCCTGGCGGTGCTGGCGGCGCACCGCGAGCAGCTCGAGCAGCAGCGCGAGGACCTCGAGGTCACGCTGGCCGAGATCGCCCAGCACGAGGCGCGCTGCCGCAGCCTGCTCACGGCGGCGGCGAGAGCCGGAGGGCGCCGGCGCTGACGACGGCGCTGACGACGGCGTGGATGTGGGCGTGCATGCTGGCGTGCACGCCCCGCGTGTACGATTGACGTTTACGTAAACGTCAAGCGACGCGGCCGGGGCCGGGTTCTGCCGGTGCCCGCCGCGGCCCCCGTCGCCCGCCCGATGCCGCCGACCGCCAGCCCCGACTTCGACGCCCGCACGCGCGCCTCCTTCGCCCGCCAGGCCGCGATGGCCACGCTGGGCATCACGCTCGAGTCGGCGGCGCCCGGCCGCGTGGTGCTGGCGATGGCGCATCAGGCGGCGCTGACGCAGCAGCACGGCTTCCTGCACGCCGGCGTGGTCGGGACCGCGCTCGACTCGGCCTGCGGCTACGCCGCGTTCACGCTGATGCCGGCCGAGGCCGCGGTGCTGACGATCGAGTTCAAGCTCAACCTGCTGGCGCCGGCGCGCGGGCCCGCCTTCCGCTTCGTCGGCGAGGTGACCAAGGCAGGCCGTACCATCAGCGTCGTCGACGGTCGGGCCTGGCAGCGCGCCGCGCCCGGCGCCGAGGAAGAGCTGATCGCCACCATGACCGCCACCGTGATGACCGTGCTCGGGCGCGGCATCGCCGGCTGA
>CAZQPN010000687.1:0-1826 GCA_964595215.1 uncultured Rubrivivax sp.
GCGTGCCCAGGAAGCCGAGCGGGATGTAGAGCTGGATCATGAAGGCGTTGACCATCACCAGGTCGCCCAGCGTCATCGTGCCGGCGACGACGCCCTCGGTCGCGCGCCACAGGATCGCGACCAGGGCGACGACGATGATCAGCTGCTGGCCGGAGTTGAGCAGCGACAGGCTGCTCTTGCTCTTCAGCGACGCGCGGTAGAGCGTCTCCAGACTGCGGTCGTAGCGCCGCGTCTCGAAGTCCTCGTTGTTGAAGTACTTGACGGTCTCGTAGTTCAGCAGCGCGTCGATCGCGCGGCCGTGCGCCGCCGAGTCCGACTCGTTCATCTGGATGCGGAACTTGGTGCGCCACTCCGTGACGCCGATCGTGAACGCGGCGTACAGCACGACGGCGACGCCGGTGATCAGCGCGAAGCCGGCGTCGAACTGCCAGGCGAGGATGCCGAGCACCAGGCCGACCTCGACCAGCGTCGGCAGGATGCTGTAGATCGAATACGAGATCAGCGAGTGCACGGCGCGCGTGCCGCGCTCGATGTCGCGCGTCATCCCGCCGGTCTGCCGTTCGAGGTGGAAGCGCAGGCTGAGCGCGTGCAGGTGGCGGAAGGTCTCCAGCGAGATGCGGCGCGCCGTGCCCTCGGTGGCCTTGGCGAAGATCAGCTCGCGCAGCTCGGTGAAGACCGTCGTCGACAGCCGCAGCGCGCCGTAGGCGACGAGCAGCCCGACCGGCACCGCGATCAGCGCCTTCGGGTCGCCGGGGGCGATCGACAGGCCGTCGACGATCTGCTTGAGCAGGACCGGCACGCCGACGTTCGCCCCCTTGGCGGCCAACATGAAGGCCAACGCCAGGCCGACGCGCCACCGGTAGTGCCAGAGGTAGGGCAGCAGCTTGCGCAGCGTCGCCCAGTCCGAGCGCGGCGCACCGGCCGGCGCAGCGTCGGCGCGCGTGGCAGGCAGGGCGGCGGAAGGTCTCATGGAAGAATGCGGCGCATGCAAGAGCGAGGGGAGAAGCCGATGTCCGCCGACCGAAGCCGCACGGGCCCGGTGCTGCACCGGCCCGACAGTGTGCACGAGGACGCCGAGCTGGTCCTGCGCGTGATTCCGCTGCCCAGCGACAGCAACGCCAACGGCGACATCTTCGGCGGCTGGGTGATGGCCCAGGTCGACCTCGCCGGCGCGGTGCTGCCGGTGCGCATCGCCAAGGGCCGCATCGCGACGGTGGCGGTCAACGAGTTCGTCTTCAAGCAGCCGGTGTCGGTCGGTGACCTGCTGAGCTTCTACGCCCGCGTGACGCGCGTCGGCCGCACCTCGGTGACGGTGCACGTCGAGGTCTGGGCCGAACGCAACCCGACCGACTGGAAGGTCGTCAAGGTCACGGAGGCGAACCTGACCTACGTCGCGATCGACGGCGACGGGCGGCCGCGCGAGCTGCCAGCGGCCTGAACCCGTTCGTCGCCCGAGCGGCGGCGCTCAATCGACGAAGAAGTCCGGGATGAAGTCCGTCGTCCCCGGCACCACGCTGTAGCGGTCCAGATCCGTCACCCCGTGCGCCGCCAGCAGTGCGTCGTCGATGAAGAAGTGGCCGCTCGTCGTCGCCGCGTCGCTGGTCAGGATCAGGTGGGCGGCGTCGGCCAGGATCTCCGGCTTGCGGCACCTGCGCGTGTCGACGCCCGGGATCATCTGCAGCGCCGCGGTGTCGATCGCGGTGCGCGGCCACAGGCTGTTGACGGCGATGCCCAGCGGCGCGAACTCGGCCGCGTGGCCCAGCGTGCACGTGCTCATGCCGTCCTTGGCCATCGTGTAGGCGGGGTGGTGCTGGAACCAGTGCGCC
>CAZQPN010000688.1:0-1825 GCA_964595215.1 uncultured Rubrivivax sp.
TCGCGCAGGAAGCCGACGCCGAACACGCCGCCGACCGCGATGTGGGTCGAGCTCACCGGCAGCCCGAGCTGCGAGGCGACGATGACCGTCACCGCCGCCGACATCGCGATGCAGAAGGCCCGCATCTGGTCGAGCTCGGTGATCTCGCTGCCGACCTTGCGAATCAGCTTGGGTCCGTACAACAGCAGCCCGATCGAGATGCCGACGGCGCCGACGACCATCACCCACAACGGGATCGCCGCCTTCTGCCCGACCTGGCCGCTGCGCACCGCCTCGGCCACCGCCGCCAGCGGACCCACGGCGTTGGCGACGTCGTTGGCGCCGTGGGCGAAGCTCAGCAGCGCCGCCGCGCACACCAGCGGCAGCGTGAACAGCGTGTTGATGCTGCCCTTGGTGTTGTGCAGCGTGCCGGCGCGCGCGTTGACCCAGGCGATCGCCAGCCGCCAGGCCAGCACGCCGGCCACGCCGCCGACCGCCAGCGCCTGCCCGGTGCCGGTCTTCCAGACCTTGCTCAGGCCCTTGAGCATCAGGTAGGTGGCGAAGGCCGCCGTCATCAGCCCGATCAGCAGCGGCACCGTGCGGCGCGCCGCGTCGATCATGTCGCCGCGCCAGGTGATGCTGCGCTTGATCCAGTACAGGAAGCCGGCGGCGATGCCGCCACCGAGCAGCGGCGAGATCACCCAACTGGCGGCGATGCCGCCGAGCTGGCCCCAGTTGGCCGCCTGCACCCCGCCGGCCGCCAGGCCGGCCCCCAGCACGGCGCCGATGATCGAGTGCGTCGTCGACACCGGCGCGCCGAGCGCGGTGGCGATGTTGAGCCACACTGCGGCCGCCAGCAGCGCGGCCGTCATCAGCCAGATGAAGCGGTCGGTGCCGGCGATGACCTCGGGGCGGATGATGCCCTTCTGGATCGTCGAGACGACGTCGCCGCCGGCGATCAGCGCACCGGCGGCCTCGAACACCGCCGCCATCAGGATCGCGCCCACCAGCGAGATCGCCTTCGAGCCCACCGCCGGCCCGACGTTGTTGGCGACATCGTTGGCGCCGATGTTCATCGCCATGTAGCCGCCGATCATCGCGGCGGCCACCAGCATCACGGCGTGCGGCCCGGTGGCGCCCTGCGTCAGCCCGGTGTAGAGCATGATCAGGACGACGAAGACCAGCCCCACGCCCAGGCGCAGTGAATCGTGGCGGCCCGATCGGCCGGCCTTCTCGAACTTGCCGATGCTCTGGAGTTCCATGTCGCCGGGGCGTGAGGAAGGGTCGCCGATTGTGACAGTTTGATGACAATGTCACGCGCCGCCGCACGCACCCGCCGGCCCCGGTGCCGCGGCGCCGCGGCGCCCGGCGGGCCACGTGACCGACTTCCCGGATGTCCCGGTGGATGCTCGCCGACGGCCCCGCGGCGCTGACGGTCGGGGGACGCCGGCGAAAAGAAGCCGGCCCCGCAGGGCCGGCCGAGTCCGTCCTGGCAGGCGCCCGGTCACCCGGGCGCCGTGTCCGTCAGAGGCGCTCGAACACCGCCGCGATGCCTTGGCCGCCGCCGATGCACATCGTCACCAGCGCGTACTTGCCACCCGTGCGGTGCAGCTCGTAGACCGCCTTGGTCGCCAGGAAGGCCCCCGAGCAGCCGATCGGGTGGCCGAGCGCGATCGCACCGCCGTTCGGGTTGACCTTGGCCATGTCGAACTCCAGCCCGCGCGCGACCGCGATCGCCTGCGCCGCGAAGGCCTCGTTGGACTCGATGACGTCCATCTGGTCGAGCGTCAGCCCGCCCTTCTTCAGCGCCAGCTTGGTCGCCGGGATCGGGCCTTCGCCCATGATC
>CAZQPN010000689.1:0-1825 GCA_964595215.1 uncultured Rubrivivax sp.
AGCAGCATGCGCTCGACGCGGTACGGGTGCTCGCCGACCTCCTCGACGAACAGGACGCCGCCGCGCACCCGCGGCCAGTGGCGCGTGCCCAGCAGCGAGCACAGCATCGTCAGGTTGCCGCCCCACAGCAGCCCGCGCGCCTCCAGCCCGTCGAAGCCGGCCGGGGCGCAGAAGCCGATGGCCTCCAGCGAGCCGTCCATGGCCTCCAGGAAGCCGTCGCGCGTGACCTCGTCGACCGGCCCGTCACCGGCCTCGGCCGCCGCGCCGTCGCGACCGAAGTCGTCGGCGGTAGGGCCGTGCCAGCTCGGCGCCCTGGTGTGCGCCAGCAGCCCGAGCTGCAGCGCGGTGAGATCGCTGTAGCCGACCCAGCGCGTGCCCTGCTCGACGCTGCGCGCCAGCAGCGACCAATCGATGGCGTCCAGCAGGCGCGTCAGCCCGTACCCGCCGCGGCTGGCCAGCGCCACCGACGGCGCGGCACGGGCCACCCGGTGCAGCGCCTCGAGCCGCGTCGCGTCGTCGCCGGCAAAGCGCTGCCGTCGCGCCAGCGCGGACGCGTCGAGCGCGGCGTCGAAGCCCCAGCCGCGCAGGCGGCGCACGGCGCGCCGCACGGTGGACGGCTGGGCGATCACGCCGGCGGGCGAAAAGACGGTCAGGGTCAGGGTCATGCAGCGGTCGGCAACGGTGTGCGGGCGGGCGGCGCGCGCGGTTCGGGTGGGCCGGATCAATCCTGCAGGGGGCCGTCGAGCTCGCGCGCCTCGCCGGCCGGGATCTGCGGCGGCGCGTCGGCTGCCGCCGCTGTGGCCGCCTCGTCCCTGGGCAGGCCAGCGGCCGCGCGCTCCGCGCGTTGCTGCGCCCTCCGCTCGGCGAAGAACGCGCGCAGCTGCGCGCCGCAGGCGTCGGCCAGCACCCCGCCCCGCACCTCGGTGTGGTGGTTCAGCCGCGCATCGGCGAACAGGTCGAGCACCGACCCGGCGGCACCGGTCTTGGGATCGGGCGCGCCGAAGACGACGCGCCTGAAGCGCGCGTGCATCAGGGCCATCGCGCACATCGCGCAGGGCTCCAGCGTCACGTAGAGCTCGCACTCGGGCAGGCGGTAGTTCTCCAGCAGCTGCGCCGCGTGGCGCAGCGCGACGATCTCGGCGTGCGCCGTCGGGTCGTGGGTCGTGATCGGCCGGTTGTAGCCGGTGGCGATCACCTGCGGCCCCTCGGGACCCGGGCGCACGATGACGGCACCCACCGGCACCTCGCCGGCCAGCTGCGCATTGAGGGCCTGGTCGAGCGCCAGGCGCATGCCCCAGGCGTCGCGCTCCGCGCCCTCAGCCATGCCATGCCCGCGGCAGTCGCCGGGATGGCGCCGGGCCAGGCGGCAGGTGCATGACCATCATTCCCACTCGATCGTCGCCGGGGGCTTGGACGACACGTCGTAGGTGACGCGGTTGATGCCGCGCACCTCGTTGATGATGCGCGACGAGACCTTCTTCAGCAGTGCGTAGGGCAGCTCGGCCCAGTCGGCGGTCATGAAGTCGCTGGTCTGCACGGCGCGCAGCGCCACCACGTAGTCGTAGGTGCGGCCGTCGCCCATCACGCCGACGCTCTTGACGGGCAGGAAGACGGCGAAGGCCTGCGAGGTCAGGTCGTACCAGCTCCTGCCGGTGGCCGGGTCGACGGTGGCACGCAGCTCGTCGATGAAGATCGCGTCGGCGCGCCGCAGCAGGTTGGCGTAGTCCTGCTTCACCTCGCCGAGGATGCGCACGCCCAGCCCCGGTCCCGGGAACGGGTGGCGGTAGACCATCTCGTGCGGCAGGCCGAGCGCGACGCCGAGCTC
>CAZQPN010000690.1:0-1822 GCA_964595215.1 uncultured Rubrivivax sp.
AAGAAGCTCAACCTGGCGTGGAAGTAGGGCGGCGCCGGCGAGCGCGGCCTAACCCAATACTGTTCGTTTAGAAGAAATGCCCGCGGGGATTCGCGATTGACCATGGTTCCGACTCTGGGTGAGCCGATCGACGTTTCCTCCGGGTTGAGCAGCGCGGCGGCAGCAGCCGCGGCGTTATCGCCACGGGCGTCCGCGTGGGCGCCCGTCGATCGTGAGGAGCGTACTGGGAGTTTCGGCGCTTGACCATGCGGGGCGATCGCCTTGCCACGGTGCGGACCGCCCGTAGCGCGGCGCTGACGGCGAGAAGATCAAGGAACCAGCGGTGCCTGCGTCGCGGCCGTTCTGGGGGGAAAGGCCCCGGAGCGGGGCTGTGCGCGGCGCAGAAGTTCGACGTGCCCCTTGAAAGACAACGCGGCGTGCGGCGTTCGATGCCGCGATGCACCCTGGTGCAGCAGCCAGCGCACCGCGTAGTGCGCCAGCACCCAGCCGTAGAACTCCTGCCGCACCAACTCCGGCGTCTTGCTGCGCAGCAGGCGCCGGCCCTGCCGCAGATGTGTCTTGAGCTCGTCGAAGACAGCCTCGACTTCCCATCGCCGGTGGTACAGCGCAGCCAGTTGTTGTGCCGGCCACTTCTGCGGGTCCAGCAGCGACGTCAACAACCGGTAGCGCGGCTGCGCCTGGTCGTCGCCCGGCATCGCGTACTCGATCACCCGGACCGTGCTGGCGCTCTCGCGTGCCTGTGCCGCGCTCACGCGCGAGGGCACGATCTCACTGAGGTACGACCCGTCGGCCAACTGGGTTCGCACCGGCAGCTGACGCGCGTCGGAGCAGCGCCACAGCAGCTGCGCCCCGGTGGCCGCCGCCTGACGCCATTGCTCCGCGCCGTTGAAGCCGCGGTCGGCCAGGCACAGCATCCCCAGCTGCAGCTGCGGCAGCAGGGGCTGGCACAGATCCCACTCGCCTACGCGGTAGGCGCCCAGATTGGCCGCCAGGATGGCGTGCGTGGCGCACTCCACCAGTACGACACAGCGGGCCTGCGGATAGCCGGCGTGACCGGCCACACTGGTGCGGCTGCCTGGGTAGCCGAAGGCGCTGGCGTTGTCGGCTTCGTCGGGCAGTTCGAAGCAGCTGCCGTCCAGGGCCACCAAGCGCAGCCCCTCGTAGAAGGCATCCGGGTGCTCCTCCAGTTGGGCCAGCGGCACGCAGCAGCGCTGCACGAGATCCGCCAGCGGGGCCGCGCCAATGCGCGTGCGCAGGGCGCTGATCGAGGACTTGCCGACCGTGGCGGGCTCGGCCGCGCCGCTAGCCCACGCCAGGCCCTGCGACACCACCGAGAACACCTCTTCGTACGCCGCCTCGGGGTACAGGCTCAGCGCCATGCAGTAGTAGACGCCGGCCACGGCCGGAAAGCTGCGGATGCGCTGGCTGTTGCAGCCATGCGCATCGAGCACGTCATGCACGACCCGTGGCGGCACCACGCGCGCCAGCAAGCTGGCCGACAGGTAGTCACTGAGCCGGGCGCCCTCGCCCAACACCGCCTTGGTCCGCGCCATGAGCCACCCCTTGGTCGTGCTGCGACGCGAAGGATTGTGACTCAGAATCCTCTAAACGAACAGTATTGACCTCTGACCCCAGGGGCCGCGCTCGAATTCGTCCAGGGCCTCGGCGGCCGCCTCGGCGCTGGGGGCGGTGTAGACCGGCTTGATGGCCGCAGCCAGCAGCTTGCGGTCCTTCCAGCTGGCGAAGTCCAGGCTGTTGCGGATCAGGTGCACGATGCAGGTCTGCAGCGTGGTGGCGGGGAACACCGCGTCCAGGGCTTCGC
>CAZQPN010000691.1:0-1822 GCA_964595215.1 uncultured Rubrivivax sp.
ATGGTGATCGTCGCGCTGGTCTTCCTGCTCTACACCTTCGCCGGGCCGCACATGCCCGACCTGATCGCGCACAAGGGCGCGTCGCTGTCGCGCGCGATGTCGCACCAGTGGCTGACGACCGAGGGCGTGTTCGGCGTTGCGCTGGGCGTGTCCAGCGGCTTCATCTTCCTGTTCGTGCTGTTCGGCAGCCTGCTGGACAAGGCCGGCGCCGGCAACTACTTCATCAAGAGCGCGTTCGCGCTGCTCGGCCACATGCGTGGCGGGCCGGCCAAGGCGGCGGTGGTGTCCTCCGCCGCCACCGGCATCATCAGCGGCTCGTCGATCGCCAACGTGGTGACCACCGGCACCTTCACGATCCCGCTGATGAAGCGCGTCGGCTACCGCCCGGACCAGGCCGGCGCGGTCGAGGTCTCGAGCTCGGTCAACGGCCAGATCATGCCGCCGGTGATGGGCGCGGCAGCCTTCCTGATGGTCGAGTACGTCGGCATCCCGTACATCGAGGTGATGAAGCACGCCTTCCTGCCGGCCATCATCAGCTACATCGCCCTCCTGTACATCGTGCACCTCGAGGCGCTGAAGGCCGACCTCAAGGGCCTGCCGCGCCGCTCCCAGGCCACGGCGGTGCAGCGCCTGCTGTCGTTCGCGACCACGGTCGCCGGCTTCCTGGTGCTGGCCGGCGCCGTCTACTACGGCGTCGGCTGGCTCAAGGGCCTGCTCGGCGGCGCCGCCATCTTCGTCATCGGCGTCGGCGTGCTGGCGGCCTACCTCGGCCTGCTGTGGATCGGGTCGCGCCAGCCCGAACTGACGCTGGACGACCCGAATGCGCCGGTGTTCGAACTGCCCGAGACCGCGCCGACGCTCAAGAGCGGGCTGCACTACCTGCTGTCGGTGGTGGTCCTGATCTGGTGCCTGATGATCGAGCAGATGTCGCCTGCGCTGTCGGCCTTCTGGGCCACGGCCTTCATGATCTTCGTGATGGTCACGCAGCGGCCGATCCTGGCCGTGATGCGCGGTCAGGGCCAGCTCGGCGCCTCCTTCCGCCAGGGGCTGCACGACCTGATGGTCGGGCTGGAGACCGGCGCCCGCAACATGATCGGCATCGGCGTAGCCACGGCCGCGGCAGGCATCATCGTCGGCACGGTCTCGCTGACCGGTGTCGGCCTGGTGATGACCGAGGTCGTCGAGCTGCTGTCGGGCGGTAACCTGATGCTGATGCTGGTGCTGGTGGCCTTCATCAGCCTGATCCTCGGCATGGGGTTGCCGACGACGGCGAATTACATCGTCGTGTCGACGCTGATGGCGCCGGTGGTGGTCGAATTGGGTGCGCAGAGCGGGCTGCTGGTGCCGCTGATCGCGGTCCACCTGTTCGTCTTCTACTTCGGGCTGATGGCCGACGTCACGCCACCGGTCGGGCTGGCCTCCTTCGCCGCCGCCGCGATCGCGCGCACCGACCCGATCAAGACCGGCGTCACGGCGTTCCTGTACAGCATGCGCACCGCGGTGCTGCCGTTCCTGTTCATCTTCAACACGCAGCTGCTGATGATCGGCATCACCGGGCCGCTGCAGCTGGCGTTGACGGTCGCCAGCGCGCTGGTCGCGATGCTGGTCTTCGCCGCCGCCACGCAGGGCTTCTTCATCGTGCGCACCCGCTGGTGGGAGACGATCGCGCTGCTGCTGGTGACGTTCACGCTGTTCCGCCCCGGCTTCTGGTGGGACATGGCCTTCCCGCCCTACGACGAGCGCCCGCCGACCGAGCTGACCGCGCTCGTCGAGCAGGCCGCACCGGGCGAGCGCAAGCGCATCTGGGTCGAGGGCCTGACGC
>CAZQPN010000692.1:0-1814 GCA_964595215.1 uncultured Rubrivivax sp.
GGCCTGCCGCGCCAGTGCGCGCCAGGCGCCGCTGCGCTCGGCGAGGCGGTCGCCACGGCCGAAGCGGCGCACGAAGCCGCCCTCGTCGGCCAGCAGCAGGGGCGGCCGGCCGGCGCCGGCGAGCGCCGTCAGCAGACGGCCGTGCACGTCGGGCTCGGGCGTGGCCGCCAGTTCGACGAGCACGATGGGCAGCGCGCCGGGCGGCGGCGCCGGCGGCTGCTCCTCGTCGCCGTAGGGCAGCGGTGGCACGACCTGCAGCGCAGGCGACTCGCCCCAGACGGTCGCCAGCAGGCCGCGCAGCCCGAGCACCGCCTGCGGCGCCGGCGCCTGCGCGTGCGGCAGCACCCAGAGCACCTGCGGCGGCGCCGGCGGCTGCAGGCGGTCGAAGTAAGGGCCCGTCAGCGGGAGCGGCAGACTGCGCGCGAGGGCGCGCGCGCGCCAGGCCGCAGCGGCCGCCAGCAGCAGCCGCGGCACGACGACGACGACCGCGAGCTGCAGCGACATCCACAGCATCCACGGCGCGGCACTCGCCTCGGCCGGACGGCCGGGCACGACGCGCAACGCCTCGAACGCCGCAGCGGTCGGCACGTCCGAGCCCGACAGCGCCAAGGCCGGCGCCAGCGCCACCGACAGCGCCGAGTGCACCGTCGCCGGGTCGAGCAGCGTCGTGGCCCAGCCGGCACGGTAGTCGAGCACCAGCCCGCGCAGCAACATGCCACCCACCAGCCCGAGCGCGACGCCGGCCGCTGCCAGGTGCAGCGCGGCGGCGGCGCGCGACAGGGACAGCCCCATGCTCGCCTCGGCCCAACGCGCACCGAAGCCGGCCAGCGGACTGCCGCGCGCCACCCGTCCTGCCCAGCCACGCCACGTGCGCCACGCCCGCGCCGCCAGTCGCCGCCCGGGCCCGGTCCTGCCGGCGCGCAGCGCCGACGCCGCCAGCCAGACATAGACCGCCAAGTTCCAGGCCAGCAGCCCCCAGAACGGCAGCGACAGCAGGTTGAAGTAATCGCCAGCGACGAGCTGGTCGGTCGCCAGGCCCAGCACCGCGCCGCCGCCAAGCAGGACACCGGCGAGTGCCGACGGCGGCAGCGGCGCGCCGGCCAGCAGGCGCCGCACCGCCGGTTCGCGCGGCGCCAGGCGCTGCATCGCCAGCCGCGCGCGCTCGACGACGAAGGCCTCGCGCGGTGACCCGGCGCCGACCGACTGCGCGGCGGCGCGGCTGGCCCAGCGGCGGTCGTCGGCGGTCCACTGCGGGTGGTCGTCCGGCACCGACTCGAAGGCCTGCAGCAGCAGCACCTCGCGCGCCTGTCGTTCGTTCATGGCCCCATTGTCTACAGCCGCGGCCGCCGGCCGGCGGCCGGCGCCGGCAAGCCCGTGCGCGGCCGATCAGGATATTATGCACCTCCGACGTGCCCTCGTAGATCTGGCATACGCGCACGTCGCGGTAGATGCGCTCGACCGGGAAGTCGTTGACGTAGCCATAGCCGCCGTGCACCTGGATGGCGTCGGAGCACACGCGCTCGGCCATCTCGCTGGCGAACAGCTTGGCCATCGCCGCCTCCTTCAGGCACGGCTGGCCGGCATCCTTCAGCGCCGCGGCGTGCCAGATCATCTGGCGCGCGACCTCGATCTGGGTGGCCATGTCGGCGAGCTTGAACTGGACCGCCTGGTGGCTGAAGATCGGCTGACCGAAGGCGCTGCGGTCCTTCGCATACGCGAGTGCGGCGTCGAAGGCGGCGCGCGCCATGCCGACCGCCTGGCTGGCGATGCCGATGCGCCCGCCCTCCAGCCCCGACAGCGCGATCCTCAGCCCC
>CAZQPN010000693.1:0-1813 GCA_964595215.1 uncultured Rubrivivax sp.
GGTAGAAGCGCGCGCCGAGCCAGAACTGCACCGGCGTGGCGAGCAGGAACTGCCACAGCGCCGGCAGCATCCAGTGTCGGCCGAACAGGTCGCCGACCATCGGCAGCACCAGCGGCGCCGCCAGCAGCAGCCCGATCGCGACCGGCCAGCCACTGTCGCTCCAGCGCGTGACCGGGGTCGTGGCCGGCCCGTCGGGCGCGCGCTCGGTCGCGCGGTAGCCCGCGCGCTCGACGGCCTCGCGCAGCGCGGCCGTGGCCGCCTCGCCGCCGGCCAGCAGGTGGACCTCGGCTTCGCCGGTGGCGAGGTTGACGCTTGCGTCGCGCACGCCGGCCACGCGCTTGAGCGCGCGCTCCACGCGGCTCACGCAGCTGGCGCAGGTCATGCCGTCGATGGCGAGCGTCACGTGCGTGTCCGGCACCTCGAAGCCGGCGCGCTCGATGGCCGCGACCAGCGCGCCGGCCTCGACCGCCGCCGCACCGCGCACGGTGGCGGTCTCGGTGGCAAGGTTGACCTCGGCAGCGTCGACGCCGGGCACGCGCAGCAGCGCCTTCTCGACGCGTCGCACGCAGGAGGCGCAGGTCATGCCGGCGACGGGCAGGTCGAGGTGGGTGGTCTGAGTCATGAGGGCACGATAAACCTTCCCACGATGGGAGGGTCAAGCGCCCTTGTGGCCCCTGTGGCTCATGGCATGCGGCGTCGATGTGTCTCGCCTCGGTCGCCACTTGACCTTGACATGGTGTCAAGCTGCAGACTGTCCATCCTTGCAACCATGCCCTCGACGGCGACGACCATGATCGAACTGACACTTCCCGACATGACCTGCGGCCACTGCGTGCGCACCGTGACCGAGACCGTGCAGCGCCTCGACCCCCAGGCCCGCGTGACGACCGACCTGCCGACGCACACCGCACGCATCGAGACCACCG
Organism: uncultured Rubrivivax sp.; assembly: GCA_964595215.1. Lineage (GTDB taxonomy): Bacteria > Pseudomonadota > Gammaproteobacteria > Burkholderiales > Burkholderiaceae_C > Rubrivivax. Next base: position 927 of record CAZQPN010000693.1, read on the forward strand.
CCGACGCCGACGCCGTGCGCGCCGCGCTGGCCGACGAGGGGTATCCGGCGGCGGCCTGAACCCGGCGGCGCCGGCGCCGGCGCCGTGCCTACACTGCGGCCTTCGTCAACGAAGGCCATCAGGACTCCGCATGAAGCGACTTCTCGCCGCGCTCGCCCTCGCCTCGCTCACGGCGGCGGGCGCGCTCGCATCCTCGGCCGCCGGCGCGCAGACGCTGCGCTGGGCCAGCCAGGGCGACCCGCAGACCATGGACCCGCACTCGCAGAACGAGTCCATGACGAACATGATGAACGGCCAGGTCTACGAGACCCTGGTGCGGCGCGACAAGCAGCTCGCTCTGGTGCCGGGGCTGGCCACCGAGTGGTCGCAGACCGGGCCGCTGACGTGGCGCTTCAGGATCCGCCAGGGGGTCCGGTTCCACGATGGCAGCCCGCTGACGGTCGATGACGTCGTGTTCTCGGTCGAGCGCGCGCAGGCGCCGACCTCGCAGATCAACGTCTACGCCAACGCCGCCGGCAAGGCGGTCGCCATCGACGCGCAGACGGTCGAGTTCCGGCTGCCCGGCGTCAACCCGGTGTTCCTCGAGCACGTGACCTCGCTGTGGATCATGAGCAAGGCCTGGGCCGTCAAGCACAAGGTGGAGAAGCCGCTCGACTTCAAGAACAAGGAGGAGAGCTTCGCGTCGTTCAACGCCAACGGCACCGGCCCCTTCATGCTGGCCAGCCGCGCGCCGGGCATCAAGACGACCTACAAGCGCCACCCGGCCTGGTGGGACACCTTCGAAGGCAACGTGCAGGAGATCGTCTACACGCCGATCTCGAACGATGCGACGCGGCTGGCGGCGCTGGTCTCGGGCGAGATCGACTTCGTGCTCGACCCGGCGCCGC
>CAZQPN010000694.1:0-1809 GCA_964595215.1 uncultured Rubrivivax sp.
GGCGACGTGATCCTCGAGACCCGTGGCCTGGTCAAGGAGTTCAAGGGCTTCGTGGCGGTCGACGGCGTCGACCTGAAGGTCCAGCGCGGCCACATCCACGCCCTGATCGGCCCCAACGGGGCCGGCAAGACGACCTGTTTCAACCTCCTGACCAAGTTTCTCATCCCGACCCGCGGCCACATCCTGTTCGAGGGCCACGACATCACGCGCGAGAAGCCGGCGCAGATCGCCCGCCGCGGCGTGATCCGCTCGTTCCAGATCTCCGCCACCTTCCCGCACCTGACGGTGCTGGAGAACGTGCGGGTGGCTCTGCAGCAGCGCCTCGGCGTCTCCTATCACTTCTGGCGCTCCGAGCGCGTGCTGGACAGCCTGAACGACCGCGCGATGGACCTGCTCGGCACCGTCGGCCTGCGCGAGATGGCCGACTTCGTCACGGTCGAGCTGCCCTACGGCCGCAAGCGCGCGCTGGAGATCGCCACCACGCTGGCAATGGAGCCCAAGCTGATGCTGCTGGACGAGCCGACCCAGGGCATGGGGCACGAGGACGTCGAGCTCGTCACCCAGCTGATCAAGAAGGTCGCGGCCAACCGCACGGTGCTGATGGTCGAGCACAACATGAACGTCGTGGCCAGCATCGCCGACGCGATCACCGTGCTGGCCCGCGGCAGCGTGATCGCCGAGGGGCCGTACGAGACGGTGTCCCGCAATCCTCAGGTGCTCGAGGCTTACATGGGCAGCGAGGCCGCCGAGCTGCAGGGCGCCCATGGCTAAGGGGGGCGAGCTCCTGCGCCTGTCGGACGTGCACGCCTGGTATGGCGAGTCGCACATCCTGCACGGCATCGATCTCACGGTGAACCAGGGGGAGGTCGTCACGCTGCTGGGGCGCAACGGCGCCGGCCGCACGACCACGCTGCGTGCCATCCTCGGGCTGGTGGGCCGCCGCAGCGGCTCGATCATGGTCAACGGCACCGAGGCGGTGGCCCTGCCGACGCACCAGATCGCCCACCTCGGCATCGGCTACTGCCCCGAGGAGCGCGGCATCTTCGCCAGCCTGACCTGCGAGGAGAACCTGATGCTGCCGCCGCCGGTGTCCAGCGGCGGGATGAGCATCGACGAGATCTACGAGATGTTCCCCAACCTGAAGGAGCGGCGCAGCAGCCCCGGAGGCCGCCTGTCGGGCGGGGAGCAGCAGATGCTGTCGGTGGCGCGCATCCTGCGCACCGGCGCCCGCCTGCTGCTGCTCGACGAGATCTCCGAGGGCCTGGCGCCGGTCATCGTGCAGGCGCTCGGCCGCGCCATCCGGCTGCTGCGCGACAGGGGGCTGACCATCGTGATGGTCGAACAGAACTTCCGGTTCGCCGCGCCACTGGCGGACCGCTTCTACGTGATCGAGCACGGACGCGTGATCGAGTCCTTCGCCGCCTCGGAACTGGCGGCGAAGCAGGGCATGCTGCACGTGGTGCTCGGCGTGTGAGGGGCTGCGCCGCCGACGGCGGCGCAGCAAGGTGGGTGTGGTGCAACCGACGATGAACTGGAAAGGCAAGATATGAAGCGCAAACTCATTTCCACCCTGGTGGCCGCGGCCTTCGGCGTGATGGCCGGCACCACGCAGGCGCAGATCTCCGACGGCGTGATCAAGATCGGCGTCATGAACGACATGTCCGGCCTGTACGCCGACATCGCCGGGCCCGGTTCGGTGGTGGCCGCGCGCATGGCGGTCGAGGACTTCGGCGCCGCGGCCAAGGGGCTGAAGGTGGAGGTGGTCGGCGCCGACCACCAGAACAAGCCCGACGTCGGCTCGACGATCGC
>CAZQPN010000695.1:0-1798 GCA_964595215.1 uncultured Rubrivivax sp.
CGGCTGGACCTCGACTCCGGGCTGTCGTCCGACGAATGCGACGGCGTGCCACCCCACGCCCGCGAGTGCATCGTGGCGCACTCAGTGCTGCCGCTGCTGGGCGCCTCGTTCGAAGTGACGTCGGTGACTGACATCGCGCCGGCGCTGCGCGCCCTGCTCCGCGAGAGGCTGCCGGGCATCGACTGGTGGGTACCGGAACACTGGGGCGGGCCGTTCGACAAGTACGGCATCGTCCACGGCACGCTGCCTGCACCGCCGGACGAGCGGACCGGAGAGCCGCGCGTCATCGAAATCTTCGGCAGCGCGCAGTTCAACGACGCACCCGAGGGTCCTGGGGCTCACTGGACTCCCGATGGTCTCGTCGTGACCTTTCCTGCTCGCGTGGTCATCGAGGTTGCAACGCTGTCGAATGTTCAGTACCTGGGCTGGCAGATCCCGTTCTACATGTGACGGCTGCGCCGGGAGGGAACTCGAATGCTCGAGGTGTTGACCGCTGCGCCAGCGGCTGCTCATGCCCTGGTACCGCCTGCGCAGGCACCTCATGGGCCCGAACAGTCGATTCGTTACGCCATGCACAACGCAGTCAGCTAAGAGCGCATGATGGAGCGGTGCTCCGCGAGTGAGGGCTGCCGCGCGAGTTGCTGGAGGACAACGCTCGCGTGCTGATCGAGCGAAGAACACACGCAAAGGCGGCCGGCAGGCGATCGCAGCTTCTGATTGGGTGGCACGTCCGCCGAACGCGGGACTGCTGGGCGCCGCCACCATGTGCGCCGGCGTTCGCCAAGCGACGTGGTCTTCCGACGCCACCCGCCTCCTGGATCGTCACGTCGTCCTGCACGGCAGCACCTTCGACAAAAGGGTCCTGCCTGCCCGGTCGGCGCACCGGAGCGCCCGACGCCGCGACCACGGCGGCATCGACACCATCGGCCCGAGTCGTCTTCAGACGTGCCGGCAATTCGAGCGTCACCCCGGCGTCGGGCCGCTCCGGGTACCGAACATCGAAGTCGTACTTCGCCGCAAGCGCGGCATCGGACCACCGCCGCGTGCGCGGAGTGTCGTAGTTGAACCAGAGCGTGGGGCGCTTGCTGCCGACGACGACACGCCGTCAGCCGGCCGGCAGCGTGTAGCCGTAGGTCGCGATGTCCTCGGCGAACAGGCGCTGCACCAGCGCGACGCCGTCGTCGAACCCCTCGAACATCTCCGCTGTCGACGCGGCGGGCGGGCGGATGCCCTTCTTCGCGCTCATCGACGCAAACTCGGCGTACAGCGTCGGCGGCAGCCCGACGCGCCGCGCGAGTTCGCCGAGGTCCTGCTCGAAGTGCTCGTAGCGGACCATGAAGTCGACCGCGCTGCGGCCGTCGATGTGGGTGATGGCGCGGTTCTTCAACAGCAGCTCGCGGTGCGCCGGCAGGAACTGGCGGAAGTGCGCCTTCGACCAGGCTTCCTTCGGGGTCGACCAGAAGTAGCGGCTGACCGCGTAGTCGAACGGGTTGCGCACGATCGAGAACTTGAAGAAGTCCTGCCAGATCGCGGCCGGCAGGCGCCCGCGCAGCTCGGCCGCCGGGATGTGGTGGTAGTACTTTTTGACCCACCGCCCGCCGAGCAGCTTGAGCCCGTCGCGCAGGCCGAACTCGCCCAGTGGCTTGCGGAAGTGCTGCGGGCCGCGGTGGCCGAGCGTGCGGCGCACGGCTTCGTCGCTGTCGACGATCGGCGTGATGATGTCGTCCGGCCCGCAGTACTTCGACAGCGCGATCTCGAGGCTGGTGCCCGCGGTCTTGGTCGACTTCAGGAAGATGAA
>CAZQPN010000696.1:0-1784 GCA_964595215.1 uncultured Rubrivivax sp.
CGTCCTGGCACCAGACGATCTCGGTGGCCTTCGGGAAGCGCTTCATCTCGGTCGAGAAGGCCTTGTGCGGGAACGGGTAGAGCTGCTCGATGCGCAGGATGGCCACGTCCCAGGCCTTCTTCTCGTCGCGCCGGCGCAGCAGGTCGTAGGCGACCTTGCCACTGCAGACGATGACGCGCTTGACCTTGTCGCCCTCGACCTCGGTGCGCTGCGGGCCGATGACGGTCCTGAACTCGCCCTTGGTGAAGTCGGCCAGGGGCGAGGTCGCGTCCTTGGCGCGCAGCAGGGACTTCGGGGTGAAGATGATCAGGGGCTTGCGGAACTGGCGCACCATCTGCCGCCGCAGCAGATGGAAGATCTGCGCCGCGTTGGTCGGCTGGCAGATCTGCATGTTGTTGTCGGCGGCCAGCTGCATGAAGCGCTCGATGCGCGCCGAGCTGTGCTCCGGTCCCTGCCCCTCGTAGCCGTGCGGCAGCAGCAGGGTCAGGCCGTTGACGCGGCCCCACTTGACCTCGCCGGAGGCGATGAACTGGTCGATGACGACCTGCGCCCCGTTGACGAAGTCGCCGAACTGCGCCTCCCAGATGACCAGCGTGTTCGGCTCGGCAGACGCGTAGCCGTACTCGAAGCCGAGCACCGCCTCCTCCGACAGGATCGAGTCGATGACGCGGAACTTGGCCTGGTTGTCGGCCACGTTTTCCAGCGGCACGTAGGTGCCCTCGTCGTACTTCTCGCGGTTCTGGTCGTGCAGCACCGCGTGGCGGTGGGTGAAGGTGCCACGGCCGACGTCCTCGCCCGACAGGCGCACGCCGTAGCCGCTGGCCACCAGCGAGGCGTAGGCCAGGAGCTCGCCCATGCCCCAGTCGACGTTGATCTCGCCGCGGCCCATCGCGGCGCGGTCGGCGATCACCTTCTGCACCAGCGGGTGCAGCTTGAAGTTCTCGGGGATGGTCGTGAGGCGCTCGGACAGGCGCCTGACCTCCGCCAGCGGCAGCGCGGTGTCGGCCGCGTCGGTCCACTTCTTGCCGAGGAAGGGCGCCCAGTCGACCGCGTACTTGCTCTTGAAGTTGGTGAGCACCGGGTCGACGGTGTGGCGGCCCTCGTCCATCGCCGAGCGGAAGGCCTTGACCATCTCATCCGGCCCGCCATCGTCCAGCACGCCCTGCGCCACCAGCTTGTCGCCGTAGATCTTGCGCGTGCCGGGGTGCTGCGCGATCTTCTTGTACATCAGCGGCTGCGTCAGGCTCGGCGTGTCCTGCTCGTTGTGGCCGAGCTTGCGGAAGCACACGATGTCGACCACCACGTCCTTGTGGAACTCGGTGCGGTAATCCATCGCCAGCCGGGTGCAGAAGACGACGGCCTCCGGGTCGTCGCCGTTGACGTGCAGCACCGGCGCGTCGATCATCTTGACGACGTCGGTGCAGTACAGCGACGAGCGGCTGTCGCGCGGGTCGCTGGTCGTGAAGCCGATCTGGTTGTTGATGACGAGGTGCACCGTGCCACCGGTGCGGTACCCACGCGCATAGGCCAGCGCCAGCGTCTCCATCACGACGCCCTGGCCGGCGAAGGCGGCGTCGCCGTGCACCAGCACCGGCAGCACCTGCGTCTGCGTCAGGTCGCCGCGGCGCTCCAGCCGCGCCTTGACCGAGCCCTCGACGACCGGGTTGACGATCTCCAGGTGCGACGGGTTGAAGGCCAGGCTCAGGTGCACCGGGCCGCCCGGCGTCGTGACGTCGCTGGAGAAGCCCTGGTGGTACTTCACGTCACCCGCGGGCAGCGTCTCG
>CAZQPN010000697.1:0-1778 GCA_964595215.1 uncultured Rubrivivax sp.
ACCTGAACCTGCACAAGACCTTCTGCATCCCGCACGGCGGCGGCGGCCCGGGCGTCGGACCGGTGTGCGTGGTCGAGGACCTCGTGCCCTTCCTGCCCGGCCACGCGACCGCCACCGGCGTCGAGTCGCCGGTCGGCGCCGTCTCGGCCGCACCGCTGGGCAACGCCGCGGTGCTGCCGATCCCGTGGATGTACATCCGCATGATGGGCGCCGAGGGTCTGACCGCCGCCACGGAGGTCGCCATCCTCGCGGCCAACTACGTCGCCGCGCGGCTGTCCGACCACTACGACATCCACTTCAGCAGCAACCTGCCCGACGTCCGCGGCGGCGGCGTGGCGCACGAGTGCATCCTCGACCTGCGCCCGCTGGCGAAGACCAGCGGCGTGACGGCCGAGGACGTGGCCAAGCGGCTGATCGACTACGGATTCCACGCGCCGACACTGAGCTTCCCGGTCGCCGGCACGCTGATGGTCGAGCCGACCGAGAGCGAGCCGCGCGTGGAGCTCGACCGGTTCTGCGACGCGATGATCGCGATCCGGGCCGAGATCGCCAAGGTCGAGTCGGGCGCCTGGCCGAGGGACGACAACCCGCTCAAGCACGCACCGCACACCGCGGCGTCGCTGGCAGTGGCCGACTGGACCCATCCCTACAGCCGCGAGGAGGCGGCCTACCCTGTGCCCGGCCTGCGGCGTGCGAAGTACTGGAGCCCGGTCGGCCGCATCGACAACGTGCATGGCGACCGCAATCTGTTCTGCAGTTGCCTGCCGGTCGAGGCCTACGCCTCGTCGGCGGGCTGACGCCGGTCGCGGCGGGCGATGGCGGTCTCGGTCTTCGACCTGTTCAAGATCGGGATCGGCCCGAGCAGTTCTCACACGGTCGGGCCGATGCGCGCGGCACGGCTGTTCGTGCTGCGGCTGGACCACGAGGGGCTGCTGGTACGCACGGTGCGCGTCACGGCGCAGCTCTACGGGTCGCTGGGAGCGACCGGCAAGGGCCACGGCAGCGACAAGGCGGTGTTGCTGGGCCTGGCGGGGCACGAGCCGGACACGGTCGACGTCGACGCCATCCCGTCGCTGCTGTCGGCGATCCGCGACGACGGGCGGCTGGCGTTGCTGGGCAGGCACGCCATCGCATTCCGCGAACGCGACGACCTGCGGTTCCACCGCCGAGAGACGCTCCCCTTCCACACCAACGGGATGCGCATCACGGCCTTCGATGCGGACGGAGCGGCGCTGTGCGAACGCGTGACCTACTCGGTCGGCGGCGGCTTCGTCGTCAGCGACGAGGTCGCGGCCGACGGGACGCGCCAGAAGAGGGTCGCGCCCGACACCACCGTGCTGCCCTTGCCCTTCCACAGCGGCGAGGACCTGCTCGCGCTGACGCGCCGCGAGTGCGGTTCGATCGCCGCCGTGATGCGCCGCAACGAGCGGCACTGGCGCAGCGACGCCGAGATCGACGCCGGCCTGCTGCGTATCTGGCAGGCGATGCAGGATTGCGTGCGCCGCGGCTGCGCCGCCGACGGCGTACTGCCGGGCGGCTTCCAGGTCCGCCGGCGCGCCGCGGCGCTGCGGCGTGCACTCGTCGAGCATCCCGAGCAGTCGCTGCGCGACCCGCTGCAGGTGCTCGACTGGGTCAACCTGTACGCGCTGGCGGTCAACGAGGAGAACGCCGCCGGCGGCCGCGTCGTCACCGCGCCGACGAACGGGGCGGCGGGCGTCGTGCCCGCGACGATCCGCTACTGGCTCGACCATGTGCCGGGGGCGAGCCCCGCCCGGGTG
>CAZQPN010000698.1:0-1767 GCA_964595215.1 uncultured Rubrivivax sp.
GGCAACGACGAGTTCGACAAGCTGATCGCCGATGCGCGCACCACCTTCGACGACAAGGCGCGCGACCAGGCGCTGGCGCGACTGCACGCGCGCATCGTCGAGGAGGCGCCCTTCGTCTGGATCGCGCACGACGTCGGCCCGCGCGCGATGAGCGCCAAGGTCAAGGGCGTCGTGCAGCCCCGGAGCTGGTTCATCGACATAGCGCCGAGGAGCATGGACTGACGCCCCGGCGTCCGGCTGCGCGGCCGGTCGTCGGCCCGTGGCCGGGCCCGGCGCTCGGGCGGGCCGCGGCTGCGGCCGCCGCGCCCCCAGCCACCCCAGGCCACGTCCCACGCCATGACCGGCTTCCTGCTGCGCCGTCTGCTGTACACGCTGCCCATCATGCTGGGCGTGGCACTGGTGTGCTTCGCGCTGGTGCACCTGTCGCCGGGCGACCCGCTGGTGTCGATCCTGCCGCCGGACGCCTCGGTGGAACTGCAGCGGCAGCTGATGGAGCTCTACGGCTTCAACCGCAGCTACCCGGAGCAGTTCTTCAGCTGGGTCTGGCGTGCGCTGCAGGGCGACCTGGGCAACTCCATCGCCACCGGCCGACCGGTCGCCGAGGAGGTGTCCAAGGCGGTCGTCAACACGCTTCGCCTGTCGGTGGTGGCGACGCTGATCGGCTTCGCGTTCGGCTGCCTGTTCGGGTTCGTCGCCGGCTACTTCCAGAACTCCTGGGTCGACAAGGCCGCGTCGTTCACGGCCGTGCTCGGCGTCAGCGTGCCGCACTACTGGCTGGGCATGGTGCTGGTGATCGTGTTCGCGGTGCAGCTGCCGTGGCTGCCGGCCAGCGGGGCCGGCCCCGGCGGTTCGGCCGACTGGGCCTGGGACTGGGACCACATGCAGTACCTGCTGCTGCCGGCGCTGACCATGAGCGTGATCCCGATGGGCATCGTCGCGCGCACCGTGCGCGCGCTGGTGGCCGACATCCTGGCGCAGGAGTTCGTCGTCGGCCTGCGCGCCAAGGGCCTGACCGACGTCGGCATCTTCTGGCACGTCGTCAAGAACGCCGCGCCGACCGCGCTGGCGGTGATGGGGCTGCAGCTCGGCTACCTGCTGGGCGGCTCGATCCTGATCGAGACGGTGTTCTCCTGGCCGGGCGCCGGCTTTCTGCTGAACTCCGCCATCTTCCAGCGCGACCTGCCGCTGCTGCAGGGCACCATCCTCGTGCTGGCGATGTTCTTCGTCGTCCTCAACCTGGCCGTCGACATGCTGCAGAGCCTGCTCGACCCGCGCATCGCGCGCGCCTGACCGGAGCACTGCGACGATGCTGAACGTGACGGTGGACGCGAGCAAGGTGCCCGCGCCGGCCTTCGAGCGCTCGCCGGGCTACTGGCAGACCGTGTGGTGGCGCTTCCTGCGCGACCCGGTGGCGCTCGGCGCCGCGTTCGTCATCCTCTGCCTACTGACGCTGGCGGTGGCCGGGCCGTGGCTGGCGCCCGCCGACCCCTACGCGGCGTCGATGCTCAAGCGGCTGAAGCCGATCGGCTTCGAGGGCCATCCGCTGGGCACCGACGAGCTCGGGCGCGACATGCTGAGCCGGTTGATGGTCGGCGCGCGGCTGAGCCTGTTCATGGGCATCACGCCGGTGGTGCTGGCCTTCGTCGTCGGCTCGCTGGTCGGCATCGTCGCCGGCTACGCCGGCGGGCGCACGAACTCGGTGATCATGCGCACGATCGACGTCTTCTACGCCTTCCCGTCGGTGCTGCTGGCGATCGCGCTGTCGGG
>CAZQPN010000699.1:0-1765 GCA_964595215.1 uncultured Rubrivivax sp.
CCGCCGCGGCCGAGGTCGGGGCCCGCGACGTACGCGCCGCCGCCGGTGGCCTGAGAGTTTGAGAGTTTTTCCCCTGGGCCGGCTGGCATGCCTTTGGCTAGTCTTGGGGCATGACTCAAGCGAAGCACCGCGGTGAAGCGCCGCAGGGCCTGTTTGCGGACCTGCCGCCGGTCGACGAGCAGCAAGCGGCGGCCCAGGCGCAGGCCCGTGCGGCCAGTAAGCGCGAAGGCGCGCCGCGACTGCGGCAGCCCAACCGGGCGCAGATCGAGCTGCGCGCGTCGGACCTGGAGTCGCTGCTGGGCGAGGATCACCGCGCGCGGCTGGTGTGGGGCTACGTCGAGCGACAGGACCTGCGCCGGCTGACCGACGCGATCAAGGCCCGCGGCAGCAACGCCGGGCGCGCGGCGATCGACCCGCGCATCCTGTTTGCGCTGTGGCTGTACGCCACGCTCGACGGCTTGGGCAGCGGGCGGGAGATCGCGCGACTCACGCGCGAGCACGACGCGTACCGCTGGATCTGCGGCGGGGTGTCGGTGAACTACCACGCGCTCAACGACTTCCGCGCGGGCAACGAGGCGCTGATGGACGAAGTGCTCACGGCCAACGTGGCCGCGCTGGCGGCTGCCGGGGCCATCAGCCTGGAGCGCGTGGCCCAGGACGGCATGCGGGTGCGTGCCGATGCCGGCGCGGCGTCGTTCAGGCGCCAGGCCAGCTTGCAGCAGCACCTGAGCGAGGCCGGTGAGTTGGTGCGCACCGTCAAGCAGCGCGCCAAGGAAGACCCCGCGGCGGCCAGCCGCCGGGCACAGGCCGCGCGCCAGCGCGCCGCTGCAGAGCGCGAAGCGCGCATCCGCGCAGCGCTGGAGCAACTGCCCCAAGTGCAGGCGACCAAGAAGCGCAACGGCGACAAGCCCGAGGACGCGCGCGTGAGCACCACGGACGCCGACGCGCGGGTCATGAAGATGGGCGACGGAGGCTGGCGCCCGGCCTACAACGTCCAGTTGGCGACCACCTGCGAAGACCAGCTCATCGTCGGCGTGGCGGTGACCAGCGCCGGCAGCGACATGGCGCAGATGGCGCCGATGGTCGAGCAGGTCAGCCAGCGCACGGGCTGCACGCCCGGGCAGTGGCTGGTCGACGGGGGCTTCCCCGCGCACGAGCAGATCGACGCCGTGCACGCGCACACCGAGGGCCAGACCGAAGTGATCGCGCCGGTGCCCGAACCGCGGAAGAAGGGCGACGACGACGTGCCGCCGCCGGACAAGCACCAGCGCAAGGACGACGACTCCGAGCCGGTGGCGCAGTGGCGAGCGCGCATGGGCGGCGCCGAAGCCAAGGATCTGTACAAGCAGCGTGCCGCCACGGCCGAGTGTGTCAACGCGCTGGCGCGCAACCGCGGGCTGCAGCGCGTGCCGGTGCGCGGGCTGCGCAAGGTCCGCGCCGTGGCGTACCTGTACGCGCTGGCGCACAACCTGATGCGAATGGCCAAGATCGCGCCGCAGATGATCGGCTGGGGCACAGGTGCGCCCGCAGCAGCCCTGCTGGCCGCGTAGCGGGGGGAAAAGTGCGAGTTGAGCCCACGCCAGGCGCTGGCGTGGCCCCACCGACCTTCAAGAGGGTCGCATCCGCGCATGCCAGCTCCCGCCGCGCCTGGGACTACGCCACGTCGGATCGTCGCCGCTCAGCGTGCGGTGATCAAATCCTTCTCAGACTCTGAGCCGGCGCCGCGTGCCGCGGCGCGTGGCCGCCCACGTCGGGTCGACCTCGT
>CAZQPN010000700.1:0-1764 GCA_964595215.1 uncultured Rubrivivax sp.
CGCACGGCCCTTACAAGCAGCACCCCGGCGAGCCACGGCTGATGGTGGCGCGCCAGCCGGGCGAATTCGGCGGCAGCTACTTCCGCCTCATCCCCGAAGGCACGCTGAAGAACTACGACGGCCTGAAGATCACCGCCAACCCCGACCGCGAGGGGCTGGACCTCAACCGCAACTTTCCCGCCTACTGGCGGCAGGAGTTCGAACAGGTCGGCGCCGGCCCCTACCCGACCAGCGAGCCCGAGGTGCGGGCGATGGTCGACTTCATCACCAAACACCCGAACATCGGCGCGGCGGTCAGCTTCCACACCCACAGCGGCGTCATCCTGCGGCCCATGGGCACGCAGAGCGACGACGACATGACGCCCGAGGACCTGTGGATGTACAAGCGGCTGTCGGACCTCGGCGCGAAGATCACCGGCTACCCGGCGGTCAGCACCTTCCACGAGTTCAAGTACCACCCGAAGGAGACCATCACCGGCACCCAGGACTGGGTCTACGAGCACCTCGGCGCGCTGTTCTGGACGGTCGAGATCTGGGCCCCGAACAAGGAGGCCGGCATCACCGACTACGCCTGGATCGAGTGGTACCGCGACCACCCGGTCGAGGACGACCTGAAGCTGCTGAGGTGGAGCGACGAGCAGTGCGGCGGCCTGGCCTACGTCGACTGGACGCCCTTCCAGCACCCGCAGCTCGGCGCGGTCGAGATCGGCGGCTGGGACCGGTTGAACTACTGGCGCAACCCGCCGCCGGCCCTGCGCGAACGCGAGGCGGCGCGCTTCCCGGGCTGGCTGAACACGCTGGCGCTGTCGCTGCCCCGGCTGGAGGTGCTGCGCACCGAGGTGCGGGCGCTCGGCCCCGAGACCTGGCGCGTGCGGCTGGCGGTCGGCAACGCCGGCTATCTGCCCAGCTACGTGAGCAAGCGCGCGCTGGAACGCAAGACGGTGCGCGGCACGGTGTTCGAGATCCACCTGCCCGACGGCGCCAGCCTGGTCGGCGGCACGCCTCGCATCGTCGGCGGCCACCTCGAGGGCCACGTGCCCAAGGTCTCGCAGCAGGCCTTCCTTCCGAACCGCGACATCACCGGCGACCGCGCAATGGCCGAGTGGGTGATCAAGGCGCCGATCGGCACCCGGCTCGGCCTGTCGGCGCGCGCCGACCGCGCCGGCAGCGTGCGAACCGAGGTGACGCTGGACTGAACGGCACGCGCGACGTCCCTCGTCGCGCCGCCGCAGGGCCTCCGCATGCAACTCGACGTCAACGGCCAGCCACGCGAGATCGACGACGCCGCGGTCGACCCCCAGATGCCGCTGCTGTGGGTGCTGCGCGACGTGCTCGACCTCACCGGCACCAAGTTCGGCTGCGGCATCGGAGCCTGCGGCGCCTGCACCGTGCACCTCGACGGCCGCGCCGTGCGGTCCTGCGTCACACCGCTCGCGGCGGCGCAGGGCAAGGCGGTGCGCACGATCGAGGCGCTCGGCAGCGGCGCGGCGCCGCACCCGCTGCAGCAGGCATGGGTCGCGCACCAGGTGCCGCAGTGCGGCTACTGCCAGAGCGGCCTGCTGATGGCCGCGGCCGACCTGCTGACGCGCCGACGCACGGCGCGCGCGCCGCTGTCGGACGACGAAATCGACGCCGCCATCGACAACCTGTGCCGCTGCGGCAGCACGCCCCGCCTGCGCGCCGCCATCCGCGACGCCGAGCAGGCCATGCCCCGGGTGGCGCCGCGCGCGCTCGGATGACACGCCGGCGAACCGTGCTGCTGGC
>CAZQPN010000701.1:0-1759 GCA_964595215.1 uncultured Rubrivivax sp.
CTTCCTGGCGCTGCGCCAGGCCGTGACGCCGGGGCCGATGCTGGGACGCATGACGAGCACGATGCGCTGGCTGACGCTGCTGGCCGCCGGCCCCGGGGCGCTGCTCGGCGGCTGGCTGGGCGAGCACGTGGGGCTGCGCTGGTCGCTCGCCTTCGCGGCCGGCGTGTCGGCATTGCTGGTGGTGGTGGCCTGGCGGCTGCCGCTGATCCGGCAGCTGCGGGAACTGCCGCAGGTCGATGCGCCCCCGCCGGCAGCGGCAGCGGCAGCGGCAGCCGCACCGGCTTCCGGCTGACCGATCGCCCGACCGGCTGCGGCCCGGAGTGCCGCGTCAGCCGCTGGCTGGCGCGAACCGGTCCAGCGCGTCGGTCACCATCGAGTCGACGTCGAGCGCGCGCAGCCGGTCGGCGTCGACGGGGTCGTTGACGGTGTAGCAGGCGGCGCGCCAGCCGGCGGCACGCAGCTGCCGGCGCAGCGCCTCGTCCATCAGCCGGTGGTGGGTGATGATGGCCACGCAGTCGAGGGCGCGGGCGACGTCGGCCCAGCCGTCCCACAGCGTGTCCAGCAGCAGCGCGCGCGGCAGCGCGGGCACGGCCGCCCGGGCGGCGCGCAGGGCCTCGGGTCTGAACGAGCTGAGCAGCGGCGGCACCGCGTCGCCGGCCCACAGCGCGGCCACCGTGCGGGCGACGATCGCGCCGGTCTCGTCCTCCTGCCCCGGCGTCGGCTTGATCTCCAGGTCCAGCCGGTGACCGCCGGCGCGCAGGAAGGCGGCAATGGCGCGCAGCGTCGGCGGCGGCTCGCCGGCGTAGGTGCGGCCGTGCCAGCCACCGGCGTCGAGCTGCGACAGCTCGGCCCAGGACCGCTCGGCGGCGCGGCCGACGCCGTCCGTCGTGCGCTCCAGCGTGTCATCGTGCAGCAGGAAGGGCACGCCGTCGGCGCTGAGCTTGACGTCGCACTCGAAGGCCCGGTAACCGTGCCCGGCGCCGACACGGAAGGCGGCCAGCGTGTTCTCCGGCGCCAGCAGGCCGGCGCCACGGTGGGCGATCCAGCGCGGGAAGGGCCAGGGGCGGTCACTCATCGTTCGGTCCTTGCGCTGCGGGCGCTGCGGGTGGTGCGTGTGATGCGGTGGCGGCCGCGCGTGCCCGACGCCGTCGGATGCGCGGAATCAGACGCGCCGGCCGGTGTCGGCGTCGAACCAGTGCAGCCGTTCGGTCGGCGCCCGCAGGTGCAGCGTCTGACCGCTGCGCGGCGCCGTCAGCGTGCCGTCCAGACGCAGCGTGAAGGGCGCCTCGGCCAGACGGCCGTGCACCAGCCGCTCGGCGCCCAGCATCTCGACCAACCCGACGGCGAGTGGCCAGCCACCGGTCTCGGACAGCGCCGCGTGCTCCGGCCGCAACCCCAGTGTCAGGGGGCCGTCGCGCGGCGCCGGCGCGTCGAGATCCAAGCGGCTGCCGCCGACCGTGAAGCGACGACCGTCGGCGGTGCCGGTCAGCAGGTTCATCGGCGGCGAGCCGATGAAGCCGGCGACGAAGGTGCTGGCCGGCGTCGCGTAGACCTCCTCGGGGGTGCCGATCTGCTCGACCCGCCCGGCGTTCATCACCAGCATGCGCTCGGCCAGCGTCATCGCCTCGACCTGGTCGTGGGTGACGAAGAGGGCGGTGATGCCGAGCTCGCGGTGCAGGGTCTGGATCTCGAGCCGCGTCTGCGCGCGCAGCTTGGCGTCGAGGTTGGACAGCGGCTCGTCGAACAGGAAGACCTTGGG
>CAZQPN010000702.1:0-1483 GCA_964595215.1 uncultured Rubrivivax sp.
CGGCGCCGACCCACGCCGCGCGGCCGCCGTCGAGCACCGCCACCGCGTCGTGCCCGAGCCAGCGCAGCAGCCACCAGGCGCGCGCGGCGAACGGCCCGCCCTCGGCGTCGTAGGTGACGACCTGCACGCCGGGCCGGACACCCCAGGCCCCGGCGCGCTTGGCGAAGGCCGCGCGGTCGGGCAGCGGGTGGCGGCCGTTGCGGCCGGTCTTGGCACCCGACAGATCGCGCTCGAGGTGCACGTAGACCGCCCCCGGCAGGTGTGCCTGCCGGTAGGCGGCCTCGCCGGCGTCGGGCCGCATGAGGTCGAAGCGGCAGTCCAGCAGGACCGTCGGCTGGTGCCGGGCCAACCGGTCGGCCAGCCACACGGGGTCGATGAGGGTGCGGAAGAGCTCCATCGCGCCATTGTGCGACGGCGGCCGGCGCGGCACCTCGACCGGCCCGACTACCCGCCCGACGACCGGCCCGGCCGGCGCGACAGCAGCCTCGCGCGCAGGCCGGTCGCCGCCAGCCCGGAGGCGACGATCAGCGCGACCCCGGCGACGGCCATCAGGGAGACCGGGTCGCCGAACACCACGACCCCGTAGCCGAAGGCGAACACGATCCCGGTGTAGTGCAGCGCCGCGTTCGACAGCGTGCGCCCGATCGCGTAGGCGCGCGTCATCATCAGCTGCGCCGTCGTCGCCAGCAGGCCGATGGCCAGCAGCAGCAGCGCGCCGCGGCCGGTGTGCGCGCTCAGCCCGTCGCCGATCGACAGCGCCAGCGCCAGGCCAGCCACCGCACCGGCGAGCGAGAAGTAGAAGACGATGCGGTAGTCGGGCTCGCCGGCGCGGCCGAGCGAACTCACCTGCATGTAGGCCAACGCCGCCAGCACCCCGGAGCCCAGGCCCGCGAGACCGTGCCACAGCTGCTGCTGGTCGATGGTCGGCCGCAGGACGAGCGCCACGCCGGCGAAGCCGGCCAGCACCGAGGCGACCAGCCGGCCGTCGACGCGGGCGCCGCCCACCAGCACGCTGCCGCCGATCAGGAACAGCGCCATCCAGACCGACGACATGTAGTTCAACGTCATCGCCGTGGCCAGCGGCAGGCCGCCGATGGCGTAGAACCACAGCGACAGCGAGGCCACGCCGCTGACGCTGCGCCCCAGGTGCGCCCCGGGCACTGGCGTGGCCAGACTGCCGCCGCGCCAGCGCACCAGCACCAGGATGGTGGCGACGCCGACCAGGCTGCGGTACATGACCAGCTCGCCGGTGCCGTAAAGGGCGCCGGCGAGCTTGATGCACATGCCCATCGTCGCGAAGAGGAAGGCGGCGCCGAGCATCAGCCACGGCGCCGCCCGCGCGGGCATCAAGCCGGGCCCGCCGGGCTCGAGGGATCCGACGCGCGCGGCGGACGCGGCGGGCCCGCCGCAGACACCGGAACCACCGCGCTCACCTGGCCTGCGGCGCCGGGCCGACGGCCGTGCGCATCGTGCGCCGGTACCA
>CAZQPN010000702.1:1493-1750 GCA_964595215.1 uncultured Rubrivivax sp.
GTTGCAACGGGTACGCGGGATGTCCTGGAATTTCAGGCTCCCGTGTCCAGCGAGGCCCCGGCCATCTGGCGGCGGTACCACTCGTGGAAGTGCTGCATGCCGTCTTCCATCGGGCTCTGGTAGGGCCCGGCCTCGTCGTCGCCACGCGCCATCAGCGCACGCCGGCCGGCGTCCATGCGCAACGCGATCTCGTCGTCCTCCTCGCAGGTCTCCATGTAGGCGGCCTGCTGCGCCTCGACGAGTTCGCGCTCGAACAG
>CAZQPN010000703.1:0-1747 GCA_964595215.1 uncultured Rubrivivax sp.
GTCAACGAGTGCTGGATCGCCGACCGCGACCGCTTCAGCTACGAGGCGCTGAACGCCCCGTCACGGCTGACCGCGCCGCGCATCAAGCAGGGCGGCCAGTGGCAGGACGTCGACTGGACCACCGCGCTCGACTATGTCGCCGGCGGCCTGAAGCGCGTCAGGGCCGAGTTCGGCACCGGCGGCATCGGGGCGATCGCCTCGCCGCACGCGACGGTCGAGGAGCTCCACCTGCTGGGCAAGCTGGTGCGCGGGCTGGGCAGCGAGAGCATCGACCACCGGACCCGTCACGCCGACTTCGCGAATGGCGCGCCTGCCGGTCGCGCGCGTTGGCTCGGCTTGCCGATCGCCGACCTGGCGACCCTTGATCGTGCCCTGGTCGTCGGCAGCTTCCTGCGCAAGGACCATCCGCTGTTCGCCGCCAGGCTGCGGCATGCCGCGCGCCATGGCGCGCAGATCCACGGCCTGAATGCGCTGGTCGACGACTGGGCGCTGCCGGCCGGCACGCGCATGGTCGCGCCGCCCTCGGGATGGCCGGCGGCGCTGGCCGGCGTCGCGGCCGAGATCGCCGCCATCCGCGGCATCGATGCGCCGCTGGCGGCCGAGGTCACGCCGCAGGCCAAGGCGATCGCCGCGTCGCTGTTGATGGGCGAGTCAAAGGCGGTGCTGCTGGGCAACGGGGCGGTGCAGCACCCGCAAGCGGGACAGCTGCTGGCGCTGGCGCAGTGGATCGCGCAGCAGGTGGGGGCACGGGTCGGCATGCTCGGCGAGGCGACCAACAGCGTCGGCGCGCAGCTGGTCGGCGCGCTGCCGGGCCCGGGTGGCCTGCACGCCGGCCAGATGCTGTCTCAGCCCATGAAGGCGCTGCTGCTGCTGCACACCGAGCCGGTGCTCGACGCCGCCGATACCGCGGCGGCCAGGCAGGCCCTGGCTGGCGCCGGCCTGGTGGTCGCGCTGACCCCGTTTGCCGACGCGGCGGACGACGTCGCCGACGTCATGCTGCCGGTCGCGCCGTTCACCGAGACCGCCGGCAGCTTCGTCAACGCCGAGGGCCGCCTGCAGTCCTTCCACGGCGTCGTCAAGCCGCTCGGCGTGGCGGGGTTCGAGCAGGAAAGCGCCGATGAAGTCCGCGCCGAGGCGCTGGGCGACCCGGCAACGATGGCCGACAGGCTGGACAACACGGCTCCCGCGATGGCGGCACTGGCCCCGGCACTGGACATGTCGGAGCGCGTCGCCGACGTGCCGATCTACGCGACCGACAGCCTGGTGCGCCGCGCCCCCTCGCTGCAGAAGACCGTGGATGCGAAGGCGCCGGCGGCCAGCCTGTCGTCAGCCTTGTGGCGTCAACTCGGGCTGAAGCCCGGTGAGCGCGTCTATGTCGGCCAGGGCACCGCAGGGTGCGTGCTGCCGGCAGTGGAGGACCCGACCCTGGCGCCGAGCGCCGTGCGCGTGCCGGCCGGTCATCGGGATACGGCGGCGCTGGGCCCGATGTTCGGCCCGATCCAGGTGGAGAAGGCGTCGCTGGCCTGAGGCCGGCACCGACCGGCGAGCGCGCAGCGAAGACACCCGACATGATCGACACCCTCAACCAAACCGGCACCGCCCTGATGGGCCCGACGCTGTGGCTCGTGGTCTGGAGCCTGATCAAGATCATCGTCGTCGTCGCGCCGCTGATGGGCTGCGTCGCCTACCTGACGCTGTGGGAGCGCAAGGGCATCGGCTGGACGCAGATCCGCCCGGGCCCGAACCG
>CAZQPN010000704.1:0-1744 GCA_964595215.1 uncultured Rubrivivax sp.
CCGCCGCCTGGCGCGCCGCCCTGGCCCAGGGCCTGCCGGCGGCCGTGGCGGCGGCGGGCGCGACCACCGGCGACTTCGCCGTCGGCCTGACCGATGCCCAGGGCCGCGGCTTTGCGGCGGTGGACCGCTTCGCCATCCAGACCCTGTGCTGGCGCGTCGTCGACGGCCGCATCCACTTCGCCGAGCGCGCCGACACCCTGGCCGCCCTGCCCCCGCGCGCCGAGATCGACCCGCAGGCGGTCTACGACTACCTGTACTTCCACGTCATCCCGTCGCCGCGCACCATCTTCCAGGGCGTGCACCGGCTGCCGCCGGCGCATGCGCTGCGCTTCGAGGACGGCCGGGTCAGCGTCGAGCCCTACTGGGTGCCGCACTTCCAGGCCCCGCCGGCCTCGAAGGCCGACTTCCAGACCCTGGCCGCCGCATTCCGCCAGCACGTGCAGGACGCCGTCGCGGCCCAGCTGGACGGCAGCAAGCCCGCGTGCTTCCTGAGCGGCGGCACCGACAGCTCCACCGTGGCCGGCATGATCGGCCGGGTGGCCGGCCGCCCGGCCGCCACCTACAGCATCGGCTTCGAGGCCGAGGGCTACGACGAGATGGCCTACGCGCGGCTGGCCGCCAAGCGCTTCGGCACCGAGCACCACGAGTACTACGTGACGCCGGACGACCTGGTGCGCGCCATCCCGCAGGTGGCGGCGCACTACGACCAGCCCTTCGGCAACAGCAGCGTGCTGCCGGCGTTCTACTGCGCCAGGATGGCGCGCGACGACGGCGTGACGCGCCTGCTGGCCGGCGACGGCGGCGACGAGCTCTTCGGCGGCAACGCGCGCTACGCCAAGCAGCGCGTCTTCGGCTGGTACGACGGCGTGCCCGCGCCGCTGCGCCGCGGCCTGCTGGAGCCGCTGCTGCAGAAGACGCCGCTGGGCGGCCTGCCGCTGGCGCGCAAGGGCCGCAGCTATGTGGAGCAGGCCCAGGTGCCGCTGCCCGACCGCATGCAGCAGTACAACCTGCTGCTGCGGCTGGACCCGGCCCAGGTCTTCACGCCCGAGTTCCTGGCCCGCATCGACCCCGCCGACCCGCTGCGCCAGCAGCAGCGCGTGTGGCAGCAGGCCGCCGCCGGCCCCGGCGCAGGCCCGCTGAACCGCATGCTGGCCTACGACTGGCGCTACACGCTGGCCGAGGCCGACCTGCCCAAGGTGCGCGGCAGCACGGCGCTGGCGGGCGTGGGCGTGGGCTTCCCGTTCCTGGACGCGGCGCTGGCGGACTTCTCGCTGCGGCTGCCGCACGACTACAAGCTGAAGGGCCTGAAGCTGCGCTGGTTCTTCAAGGAGGCGCTGCGGGGTTTTCTGCCGGACGAGATCCTGACGAAGAAGAAGCAGGGGTTCGGGTTGCCGTTCGGGGTGTGGGCCACAAAGCATGCGGGGCTGAAGGCGTTCGCGGCGGATTCGCTGCAGTCGCTGGCCGGGCGCGGCATGGTGCGCCGCGACTTCGTCGAGCCGCTGCTGCAGCAAAGACTGCCGGAGCACCCCGGCTACTACGGCGAGATGGTGTGGGTTTTGGTGATGCTGGAGCAATGGCTGCGAGCCGGCTGCCGCAGCAACAACATAGCGTGATCGGCCTGCGTCACTGACATCCAAGACAACGCCATCACCAGTCGACGAGTTCTCACCGCCTCATGAACACGCAACGAAGCGACGCTACCAGAGCGCGTGTCCTATTTGCTTTCGACGGTGGTGGGTTCCTC
>CAZQPN010000705.1:0-1740 GCA_964595215.1 uncultured Rubrivivax sp.
TCGTCCCCGAGTCCGGCCCGCAACCCGCGCCGAACGGCCGCGACGCGACCGTTAGCCCGCAAATTTCACCGTAGTTGAGCTGTACAGCCTTGAGCGGCATTCCGGCGCCGATCGAGGTCGTTTGCACCGCCGAGCGGTGCCACTCCCGCTCGTCAAGGAGGTGATGGTGGTGGACGTGGCGCGATTGCCCCCACCCCGGCTTGGGCTGCGGGCCTGGTTGGTGTCAACGCGCGGGCCAGGCACTGGATGAATTGCTATGGACTGTCCAGCGCTCGCATGGCCTGCGCGAAGATCGGCGCGCTGGGCCAGTTCGAGGCGAAGTACAGCCGGATGCGCCGCGTGTTGCGGGTGATGACCGCGGCGAGCTTAAGCAACCGGATGCGCAGCGTGTCGATCTGCGCCGTGGCCAGCTCGGTGGCCTGCAGCGCAAGGGCGCGCATGCGCTCGATGAGCACGTAAGCCAGCGCGGCCAGCAGCACGCGCAGCTGGTTGGACGCGAAGACGTGGCACGAGGTGCGGGTGGCGAACAGACCGACCTGCGCCTCCTTGATGCGGTTCTCGGCCTCGCCGCGCTGGCAGTACAGATCGTCGTACAGCGCGCCGGGCTCGCCCGCCAGGTTGGTCACCACGAAGCGCGGGTTGTGGCCTTGCTCGCCCCACCCCTGCCGCGTGATCACGCGCCGCTCGCGGGGCCAACTCTGCGCGGCGTAGCTGAACTCGTCGACCAGGCGCTGCTTGGCGCCGGTGCGCTCGTAGGCATCGCGCAGGGCCAGCTGCGCGTACTCGACCATCGCCTCGAGCCTGGCGTTGCGCGCCAGCCCGATGATGTAGTGCACGCCCGCGCGCTCGCACCAGTTGATGATGCGCTGGCGGCAGAACCCGGAGTCGCCGCGGAAGACGATGCGCACCTGCGGCCAGGCCTGGCGCAGTCGGCGCACCAGCAGCTTGAGGATGGCCGCGGCATGCCGGGCCGCGTCGATGCGGCTGGGCCGCAGGTACGCGCACAGCAACTGCTGGCCACAGAACACGTACAGCGGCAGGTAGCAGTAGCAGTCGTAGTAGCCGTGGAAGAAGCGACCCTCCTGCTGGCCGTGCAGCGGGTTGTCAGTGGCGTCGAAGTCCAGCACCAGTTCCTCAGGCGCTTGCTCGAAGCTGGCTATGAACTGCTCGACGAGCAACTCGCTCAGGCGCACCGCGGTGGCCCGGTCGGCCCACTTCTCCAGCCGGCACAGCGTCGGGGCGCTGGCGACCTCGCGGTCCACGCCCACGGCGGTCTGCATCGCCACGTCGCAGCGCAGCGCCTTGTGGTCGTTGAGATCCTCCCACCCCAGCGCCAGACCGTACACGCGCTGGCGCAGCATGTCGCGCACGCCGTGCGTGATCAGCAGCGGGTTGCGCGGGTCGGCGATGCAGCGCGCGGCGGCCGCGGTCAACCCGATCTTGCGATCGGTGGCCGACAGCAGCATCACACCGGCGTCGCTGGTCATGCTGCCACCGTCGAAGCGGCCCTCGACCTGACGGCGACCCAGCCGTCCGAAGTCGATCATCCCCAGATCAAGCTCGTCCTGTCCGGTACAGTTTGGATTCGGCATCGCCCGCCCGCTCATCAAGATTCGACACCTCGATCAACGGGCATCCACAGGGCGATGCCGTCCTCGTTTCTACGGGGTACGGTGAAATTTCCGGGCTACAACATCGAGCACTTCCGCAACTTCAACAACGCCGGGCCGACGGTGGCTT
>CAZQPN010000706.1:0-1739 GCA_964595215.1 uncultured Rubrivivax sp.
CGGTCCCGGTCCCGGTCTCGGTCTCGGTCTCGGTGCTGGCTGCAGCCACCGCATCCACGGCCGCGTCGGCGTCGCCATCGGCATCGGCATCGGCAGCATCGGGGGCACGGACGTGGTCGTCCTCGGGTGCCGGCGCAGGCACAGGCGCGTTGCCATCGGCGTCGTTCGCCGGCCCATCCGGCATCGGCGACGGCGCATCGGCCGCCACGGCGCCATCGATGGCGGCTTCGGCCTGCGTCGCCGATGACGCCGTACCATGATCCGCTGCCGGTTCCTTGCTCACGCCCGCGGCGGCCGGTGGTGCCAGCAGGGGTTCGGCCGGTGACGTCACTGCCGGCACCGGCATCGGCTGAACCGGCTCCGCAACGCCCGATGGTGCCGACGCCGGCGGTGGCGTGTCGACCCCGTGCGCTCGCCCGGCGACGCGCCGCAGGTCCTGCATGACGCGCTCGCGCGTGGCCGCCGGAGCGACCGGCGCCGGCGGTGGCGGCGGGGCTGCGTCGGACGCCACGTCCACGAGGCTTTCGATGGCGTTGAAGACGGCGCCACAGCGGCCGCAGCGGACCCAGCCGGCGGACACGCGCAGCTGGTCCTGCACGACGCGGAAGACGGTGCCGCACCCGGTGCAGCGGGTGGCCAGGCTCACCGGTCGCCGGTCGGCCGGTGCGCGGTCATCAGCACCCAGCCGTCCTCTTCGTCCTCGACCGCCAGCCGCAGTGCCGGCGCATAGGCGGCCGTCAGCTCCCCCGACTGGCGCGCCAGAATGCCGGCCAGCACGAGGTGGCCCCCCGGGGCGACATGGGCCGTCAGCAGCGGGGCCAGGAGTTTCAGCGGCGTGGCCAGGATGTTGGCCAGCACGAGCGGGTAACGGCCGTCGGCCAGGGCCGGCCCGCCGGCGCTCAGCGCCACCCCGTTGGCCGCCGCGTTGACCTCGGTGGCGACCACCGCGGCCGGATCGATGTCCACGGCATCGATGCCGCGCGCGCCGTGCAGGGCCGCGCCGATCGCCAGGATGCCCGAACCGCACCCGTAGTCGAGCACGCGGGTCCAGCTTTCGGCCAGCGCCGGCCCCCGGCGCGCGATCCAGCGCAGGCACATGCGCGTCGTCGGGTGGGTGCCGGTGCCGAAGGCCAGCCCCGGATCGAGCCGGATCACCCGCTGCGCCTGCGGTGGCGGCTGGTGCCAGCTCGGCACGATCCAGAAGGTCTCGGTGACCGGCACCGGGTCGAATTGCGACTGCGTCAGACGCACCCAGTCCTGCTCGTCGAGCACACGCAAGGCCTGCAGCAGCAGGCCGTCGCCGGCGTGCGCGGCCAGCAGCGTCGCCGCCGCCGCGTCGGCGCCGACCTCGTCGTCGAACAGCGCGACCACGGTCGACCGCTCCCAGCCCGGCGCCGGTGCGAGCATGCCGGGCTCGCCGAACAATGCCTGTTCGTTGTCGGTGCCAGCGTCGGCGTCCTCGACCGAGACCGACAGCGCACCGATCTCGTCGACCAGCGCATCGGACACCGGCTCGACCAGCGCCTGGGGCACGCGCAGCACGAGTTCGTACATCGCCGGATCCGTCGCCTCGTGGGTGCGCGCGCCGCGCCTCAGCGCCGGTGCTGCTGCAGCCAGCCTTCCAGGTAATGGATGCTGGTGCCGCCCTCGACGAACTTGGCGTCCACCATCAGCTCGCGGTGCAGCGGGATGTTGGTCTGGATGCCCTCGACCACGGTCTCCTGCAGCGCGGTGCGCAT
>CAZQPN010000707.1:0-1733 GCA_964595215.1 uncultured Rubrivivax sp.
TCTTGCAGGCGGCCATCATCTCGGCCTCCTTGAGCGCCTGCTGGATGCTCTGCACGGTGGCGTCGATGTTGACGACGACGCCGCGCTTGAGCCCGTGCGTGGTCGCGATGCCCAGACCGGCGACCCGCAGCTCGCCGCTGGGCAGCACCTCGGCCACGACCGCCATCACCTTGGCGGTGCCGATGTCCAGGCCGACGACGAGCTCCTTGTATTCCTTGGCCATTCAGGACTCCCGCCGGGCCGCCCCAAGGGAGGCCTGCGCCCCCTCGGGGGGCCGCGAACGATGTGAGCTTGGGGGTTTCATGTGCTCCTCAGTTGCCTCCTGACGCGCCACCGGATCCGCCCGGCGTCGTCGTCACTCCCTCCATCCGCACCGCGTAGCCGCCTGCGTGCCGCAGGTCGGCGCTGGCCAGCGGCCGGCCGTAGCGCTGGGTGATCTGTGCCACCGTGCGCGCGAAGCCGGCGGCGCGCGCCAGCAGCTCGTCCTCGCTGCCGCGGCCAAGCTCGATCGGCTGCCCGGCGGCGGTGCGCACGCGCCACGAACCGCGGCCCGACAGCTCCAGGCGCGCGACCTGCAGTTGCTGCGCCGCCAGCAGCGGCTGCAGCCGCTGGTAGAGCGACCACATCGCCGCCGTGGCGTCGGGCGGGCCGGCGAAGACCGGCAGCGCGGCGTCGTCGATCTCGCCCAGGTTGGCCTCGAACAGCTCGCCGTGGCTGTTGACGATCAGCGGGTTCTCCTCGTCGCGCTGCCACCGCGCGACCGGGCGATGCTCCTGCAGCGTCACCGCCAGCCGGTCCGGCCAGACGCGCCGCACCACCGCCTGGCGCACCCAGGGCAGCCCCTCGAAGGCGCTGCGCGCGGCACGCAGGTCGATGCTGAAGAAGTTGCCCTGCAGCCGCGGCAGCACCTCGGCGCGCACCGCCGACGGCTGGCTGCGCGTCAGCTCGCCGTCCAGCGACAGCGCGCGGATCGCGAACCAGGGCGCGCGCGCCAGCCACTGCAGCGCCGCCGCCGCCGCCACCAGCACGGCCACGCCGACGATGCCGGCCGCCACCGCGTTCATCAGGCGCACGTCGCCCGGCAGCGCGGCGGCGGCCGGGGCGGCGGTGGGGGCGGCGCGGCGCAGCAGCATCGCTCAGGCCCGGGCGTCCAGCGTCGCGGCCTGCAGCAGCCGCAGGCACAGCTCGGGGTAGTCGATGCCGGCGGCCTTGGCCGACATCGGCACCAGCGAATGCCCGGTCATGCCCGGGCTGGTGTTCATCTCGAGCAGGAAGGGCTTGCGGTCCGAGGCGCGCAGCATCAGGTCGGCGCGGCCCCAACCGCGACAGCCGAGCGCGCGGTAGGCGGCCAGCGTCAGGCGTTGCACCTCGGTCTCTTCCGCGGCCGGCAGGCCGCTCGGGCAGTGGTAACCGGTATCGTCGCTGAAGTACTTGTGCTCGTAGTCGTAGTTGCCGTCCGGGGCGGCGATGCGGATCACCGGCAGCGCGCGCGCGGTCGAGCCGCTGCCCAGCACCGGGCAGGTCAGCTCGATGCCGTCGATGAACTCCTCGCACAGCACGTCGCGGTCGTACTGGCCGGCGAGCTGCACGGCGTCCTGCATCTCCGAGTAGCCACGGACCTTGCTGATGCCGAGCGACGAACCCTCGCGCGGTGGCTTGACGATCAGCGGCAGGCCGAGCTCGTCGGGCACCGCGATGACGCGCTCGCGCGAGCGGTCGTCCGGCGCCAGCCA
>CAZQPN010000708.1:0-1722 GCA_964595215.1 uncultured Rubrivivax sp.
GCCCGGGCAACAAGTTCGTCGCCGAGGCCAAGCGCACCTTGTTCGGCAAGGTCGGCATCGACGTCTTCGCCGGCCCGTCGGAGGTCGCCGTGATCGCCGACGACTCGGCCGACCCGGCGATCGTCGCCAGCGACCTCGTCGGCCAGGCCGAGCACGGTCACGAATCGCCGGCGTGGCTGTTCACCGACTCGCGTGCGCTCGCCGAGGACGTGATGCAGCGCGTGCCGGCGCTGATCGACGCCCTGCCCCCGACCGCGCGCGACGCCGCGGGCGCCGCCTGGCGCGACTACGGCGAGGTCATCGTCTGCGACACCCGCGAGGAGGTGGCCGAGGTCTCCGACCGCTACGCCAGCGAGCACCTCGAGGTGCAGACGCGCGACCTGGACTGGTGGCTCGGCCGGCTGACCAACTACGGCTCGCTCTTCCTCGGCGAGGAGACGACCGTGGCCTACGGCGACAAGGCCAGCGGCCCCAACCACGTGCTGCCGACCAAGGGCGCGGCGC
This sequence comes from uncultured Rubrivivax sp., assembly GCA_964595215.1. Taxonomy (GTDB): domain Bacteria; phylum Pseudomonadota; class Gammaproteobacteria; order Burkholderiales; family Burkholderiaceae_C; genus Rubrivivax. The sequence goes on from CAZQPN010000708.1 coordinate 505, forward strand.
GCTATTCGGGCGGGCTGTCGGTGCACAAGTTCGTCAAGACCCTCACCTGGCAGCGCATGACGCGCGAGGCAGCGCGCGACATCGGCCTCGTGACCGCACGCATCTCGCGCATCGAGGGCATGGAGGCGCACGCGCGCACCGCCGACGACCGGCTGGCCAAGTACTTCCCCGGCGAGCGCTTCGAGCTCGGGGCACCGGTGACGGTGTGAACGCCGCCACCTCCGACTCGGCCGGCGCACCCGCCGTGCTGCAGGACTGGTTCTCGCTCGCCGGCCGCCACGCCGTCGTCACCGGAGGCAACGCCGGCATCGGCGAGGCGATCGCCACCGCGCTCGGCCTGGCCGGCGCCTCGGTGATGCTGGTGGCGCGACGTGCCGACGCGCTGCAGGCCGCTGCGGCGCGGCTGCGCGCGCGCGGCATCACGGCCGACACGCTGGCGCTGGACCTGGCCCGCACGGAGTCGCTCCCCGCGGCCGGCCAGGCCATCGCCGCGCGCTGCCCGCAGGCCGACATCCTGGTCAACGCCGCCGGCGTCAACCTGCGCCAGCCCTTCGACGAAGTGACGCCCGAGAGCTGGAACACGCAGATCGCGCTGCACCTGTCGGCGCCCTTCTTCCTGACCCAGGCGCTGGCGCCGGCGATGGCCGGGCGCGGCTACGGCCGGGTGATCAACATCGCCTCGCTGCAGTCCTGGCGTGCCTTCGCGAACAGTGCGCCCTACGGTGCTGGCAAAGGCGGCATCGTGCAGCTCACGCGGGCCATCGCGCAGGCCTGGTCCGGACGCGGCATCACCTGCAACGCGATCGGCCCGGGCTTCTTCCCGACCGACCTGACCGCCCCCGTGTTCGCCGACCCGACGCTGTCGGCGCATCACGCGTCGCGCACCGCGATCGGCCGCAACGGCCGGCTCGAGGACCTGCACGGCGTGGCCGTCTTCCTCGCCGGCCCGGCGGCCGGCTACATCACCGGGCAGACGCTGATGGTCGACGGCGGCTACACGGCGATGTAGCAGACGGCCGGCCCCGTTCCCCAGCCCCGCAAGACGCTCAACCCCTTCGCCAACCCCTTCGAGGTCCCCGCGATGAAAGCCCTTGTCTACACCCAGCCGAACGAAGTCCAGCTGCTCGAGCGCGAGGCGCCGGCGGCCGCCGACGGCGAGGTCGTGCTGCGCATCGACGCCGTCGGCATCTGCGGCTCGGACATGCACGCCTGGCACGG
>CAZQPN010000709.1:0-1722 GCA_964595215.1 uncultured Rubrivivax sp.
TGCCGTCGGCGTCGATGCGCACGCACGCGGGCAGCGCCTTCGCCCGCGCCACGGCCAGCGTCTCGGGGCTGAGGTCGGTGGCCGGCCACTCGCGCGCATGCGCCGCGCCATGCGGCGTCCACCAGCCGGTGCCGCAGGCGATCTCCAGCACGCGGCGGTCGGTGAACACCCGGCCCAGCCAGGCTTCCAACGTGCGCAATTCGTTCTGCCGCGCGGGCTTGTGGTAGATGCGCTCGTACTCGCCGGCGCGTGCCGCGTAGTAGGCGGCCATGGCGTGCTCGACGGAGGTCTGCATGGCCGTGCTCAGAGCGCGGGGACCAGCCGCCCCGGGTTGAATACGCCATCGGGGTCGAAGGCGCGCTTCAGCTCGTGGTGGATGCGCGCCAACGGCGGCGCCAGCGGCGCGAACACGCCGGCCGCGCGGTCGCCGCCGCGGAACAGCGTCGCGTGGCCGCCGACCGAGGCCGCGGCGTCGCGCACGGTGGCCGCCGGCAACGCGCAGCACAGCCAGCGCTGGGCGCCGCCCCACTCGATCAGCTGCTGGTCCGACAGCTTCAGCGGCGGCGCGGTGGACGGCACCGACAGCCGCCAAAGCGACGCACCGCCCGCGACGGCACGCGCGGCGGCGGCGAAGAACTCGTCGGTCTGCTCGCGCAGCCCGGCCCAGAAGCCGCCGGCCAGGGCCGGCTCGACCGCCTCGCCGCCGAGCTCGCGCGCCGCCGCCTCGACCGCCGCACGGGCGCCCGCCAGCCGCAGCACCAGCGCCCCATCCCACCAGGCGCTGGCCGATATCGGCAGCGGCCGGCCACCCCAGGCGTTCAGGCGGTCGAGCGCGGCCGCCTCGTCCATCTCGAAGCGCAGCGTGTGCACCGCGGTCGGCCGCGGCAACACCTTCAGCGAGACCTCGCAGATCGCGCCCAGGATGCCCATCGAGCCGGCCAGCAGGCGCGAGACGTCGTAACCGGCGACGTTCTTCATCACCTGGCCGCCGAAGCTGAGCAGCTCGCCGCGGCCGTTCAGCAGCGTCGCGCCGAGCACGTAGTCGCGCACGCTGCCGGCACTGGCGCGCGCCGGGCCCGCCAGCCCGGCCGCGACCATGCCACCGACGGTGGCGCCGGGGCCGAAGTGGGGTGGCTCGAAGGGCAGCCACTGCCCGTGCACCGCCAGCGCAGCCTCCAGCTCGGCCAGCGGCGTGCCGGCGCGCACGGTGACGACCAGCTCGCTCGGCTCGTGGCAGCTGATGCCAGCCAGCGGGCGCAGGTCCAGCGGCTCGCCGTCGAGCGGGCCACCATAGAAGTCCTTCGTGCCGCCACCGTGCAGGCGCAGCCGCTTGCCGTCGGCACGCGCGGCGTGGATGCGCTCGACAAGGGGCCGCAGCGCAGGGTCGCTCACGGCGATCTCGGTCATGCACGTCCTCCCGGCCCGGCTCGCAGGCCACGGGTCGCTGCTCGGCCGCGCCGGCCCGGGCGCCCGACGGCTGGCGCCGGCATCAGAAGCGCTCCAGTTCGGGGAAGGGCAGCAGGCCCTTCCTGACGTGCATCTTGCCGCCCTCGGCACAGCGCTGCAGCGTCGGGATGACCTTGCCCGGGTTCAGGGTGCCGGCCGGATCGAACGCGCGCTTGACGCCGAACATCTGTTCGCGTTCCTCGGGGCTGAACTGCACGCACATGCTGCCAAGCTTCTCGACGCCGACGCCGTGCTCGCCGGTGACGGTGCCGCCCA
>CAZQPN010000710.1:0-1721 GCA_964595215.1 uncultured Rubrivivax sp.
GCAGGGGCGCCGACGCGGTCTACTATCCGGACACCCTGGTCGGCACCGACAGCCATACGACGATGATCAACGGCATCGGCGTCGTCGGCTGGGGCGTGGGCGGCATCGAGGCCGAGGCCGGCATGCTCGGCCAGCCGGTCTATTTCCTGACGCCGGATGTCGTCGGATTCGAGCTCACCGGCCGCCTGCGAGAGGGTGTGACCGCGACCGACCTCGTGCTGACCGTCACAGAGATCCTGCGCCAGGCCGGCGTCGTCGGCCAGTTCGTCGAGTTCTGCGGCGAGGGCACGCGCACGCTCGCCCTGCCCGACCGCGCGACCATCGCCAACATGGCGCCCGAGTACGGCGCGACGATGGGCTTCTTCCCGGTCGACGAGAAGACGATCGACTACTTCAAGGGCACCGGCCGCACCAAGGCCGAGATCGAGGCCTTCGAGGCCTACTTCCGCGCCCAGGGGATGTTCGGCGTGCCGCGCGCGAAGGACATCGACTACAGCCGCGTGATCACGCTGGACCTCGGCACCGTCGCGCCCAGCCTGGCCGGCCCGAAGCGGCCGCAGGACCGCATCGAGCTCGGCCACGTCAAGTCGCGCTTCGCCGAACTGATCAGCGCCAGTGGTGCCGCCGGCGGTTTCAACCAGCCGGCAGAGCGGCTGTCGCGCCGATTCCCCGTCGAAGCCGTTGGGCAGGTGGCGCGCGACCGCGACGCCATCGCACCGGGTTCGCCGCGCGACGTCGTCGAGATGGTCGCCAACAAGGCGACGATGGCCGCCACCCACGCCGGCCGCACGACCGCACGCGCGACGCCACCGGCGATGACGCTGGGCCATGGCGACGTGCTGATCGCCGCCATCACCAGTTGCACCAATACCAGCAACCCGGGTGTGATGATGGCCGCTGGGCTGTTGGCCAAGAAGGCGGTCGAGGCAGGGCTGAAGGTGGCGCCGCACATCAAGACCTCGCTCGCGCCGGGTTCGCGCATCGTCACCGAGTACCTCGAGAAGGCCGGCCTGCTGCCCTACCTCGAGAAGCTCGGCTTCAACGTCGCTGCCTACGGTTGCACGACCTGCATCGGCAACGCCGGCGACCTGAAGCCCGCGTTCAACGAGACCATCGCCGCGCACGACCTGGTGTGTGCTGCGGTGCTGTCGGGAAACCGGAACTTCGAGGCGCGCATCCACCCCAACCTGAAGGCCAACTTCCTGGCCAGTCCGCCGCTGGTCGTCGCTTACGCCTTGGCCGGCAACGTGATGGTCGACCTGATGACCGAGCCGGTCGGCACCGGCAAGGGCGGCCGCCCCGTCTACCTGGGCGACATCTGGCCGACCAGCGACGAGATCCACGCGCTGATGAAGTATGCGATGAACGGCCGCGCCTTCCGCGCCAACTACGACAAGGTCGGCACCGAGCCGGGCAAGCTGTGGGAGCGCATCAAGGGCGTCAAGGGCGACGTCTACACCTGGCCCACGAGCACCTACATCGCCGAACCGCCATTCTTCCAGGACTTCACGCTCGAGCCGCCGCCCCTGGTGGCCGGGGTGACCGGCGCACGCATCATGGCACTGTTCGGCGACAGCATCACCACCGATCACATCTCGCCCGCGGGCAGCTTCAAGGAAACCGCGCCCGCGGGGCGCTACCTGCTCGAGCAAGGCGTGCTGAAGGCCGACTTCAACAGCTACGGTTCACGCCGCGGCAACCACGAGGTGATGATGCGCGGC
>CAZQPN010000711.1:0-1717 GCA_964595215.1 uncultured Rubrivivax sp.
GCCGACTACGCCGAGCGCGCGACGCTGTGGACCGACCTGCAGGTGCTGGCGCGCACGCTGCGCGCGCTGGTGGGGGCGGCACGCCGGCCGGGGCACCCGCCCGGGCACGCCCGATGAGCGCGCCACCGACGGTCTGGCATCGGCTGGACCTCTTCCTGGCGCGCTGGCGCCCCTACCGCCAGCCGCTGTCGCTGGCGATCGACGCCGGCGTCGTCTGGGTGGCGTGGAACGCCACCTATCTGTTCCGCCTCGGCTTCGACCGCTGGTTCAGCGCGCGCGCCGGCTACGACGGCTGGGTCATCGCCGGCGTCATGGTCGCCTACGTGGCAGCCTTCGCCGCCTTCAAGGTGCCGCAGGGGCTGTGGCGCTTCTCGGGCTTCGGCGAGGTGCGGCGGCTGACGCTGGCCTGCGCGGCGGCCGGCGCGCTGTCGGCTGCGGTCGTGATGGGCCTGGGGCTGGTCAAGGTGCCGCGCTCGGTGCTGGCGCTGCATCCGCTGATCTCGCTGATGGGCGTGGTGCTGGTGCGCATCGCCTACCGCATGCTGTACGAGCACGCGCGGCAGCGCATCACCGGCAGCGAGCGCGAGATCCGGCGCGCGCTGGTGCTGGGCGCGGGCAGCGCCGCGCGCCAGCTGCTGGCGGGCATCCAGCACCAGGGCTGGGTCGTGCTGGGGCTGCTCGACGACGACCCGGCCAAGCGCGGCACGCGGGTCGGCGACGTGCCGGTGCTCGGCCCGCTGGACGCGGTGCGCGACGCCGCCGTGCGCGGCGCCGCCACCCACCTGATCGTGGCGCTGCCGGGCGCGACGCCGGTGCAGCGCCGCCGTGCGCTGGCGCTGGCGGCCGAGGCCGGCCTGCCGGTGCTGACGGTGCCGACGCTGGACGAGCTGGAGGGCGCGCCGCAGCGCATCGAGCGGCTGCGCGACGTCGAGCCGGCCGACCTGCTGGGTCGCGCGCCGGTGCAGATCGACGAGCAGGGGCTGGGCGAGGCCTTCGGCGGCCGCACCGTGCTCGTCACCGGCGCCGGCGGCAGCATCGGCAGCGAGCTGTGCCGGCAGATCGCCCGCTGGCGGCCGGCGCGGCTGGTGCTGCTGGAGCAGAGCGAGTTCAACCTCTACGCCATCGACCAGGCGCTGGCCGAGGTGCACCCGGCGCTGGAGCGCGTCGCGCTGCTCGGCGACGTCCGGGACGCATCGGCGCTGCAGGCCGTCTTCGCGCGCTGGCGGCCGCAGGTGGTGCTGCACGCGGCGGCGCTCAAGCACGTGCCGCTGATGGAGCGCGCGAACGCGGCCGCCGCGCTGGCCACCAACACGCTGGGCACCTGGCAGGTCGCGCGCGCGGCCGCCGAGGCCGGCGCCGAGCGCGTCGTGCTGATCAGCACCGACAAGGCCGTCAACCCGACCAACGTGATGGGGGCCACCAAGCGGCTGGCCGAGATGGCGATCGCCTGGCTGGCGCCGCGCCACCCGGGCACGCGATTCGTTGCCGTGCGCTTCGGCAACGTGCTGGGCAGCAGCGGCAGCGTGATCCCGCGCTTCAAGGAGCAGATCGCGCGCGGCGGCCCGGTGACGGTGACGCACCCGGAGATGATCCGCTACTTCATGACCATCCCCGAGGCGGCGCGGCTGGTGCTGCAGGCCGGCGCCGCGGGCGGCAGCGGCCAGGTGCTGGTGCTGGACATGGGCGAGCCGGTGAAGATCGTCGACCTGGCGCGCGA
>CAZQPN010000712.1:0-1714 GCA_964595215.1 uncultured Rubrivivax sp.
TCACGGCGCTGTTCATGGGCTTTCTGGGCATCATCCAGAACGACATCAAGCGCGTCGTGGCGTACTCCACCCTCAGTCAGCTCGGCTACATGACGGTGGCGCTCGGCGCGTCGGCCTACTCGGTTGCGGTGTTCCACCTCATGACCCACGCCTTCTTCAAGGCGCTGCTGTTCCTGGCCGCCGGCAGCGTGATCATCGGCATGCACCACGACCAGGACATCCGCAACATGGGCGGCCTGCGCAAGTACATGCCCATCACGTGGATCACCGCGCTGCTGGGCTCGCTGGCGCTGATCGGCACGCCGCTGTTCTCGGGCTTCTACTCGAAGGACAGCATCATCCTGGCGGTCGGCGCGAGCCAGCTGCCGGGCGCCGGGTTCGCGCAATTCGCCGTCATCGCCGGCGTGTTCGTCACGGCCTTCTACAGCTTCCGCATGTACTTCCTCGTCTTCCACGGCGAGGAGCGCTTCCGGCACAAGCCCTTCCCGCCGGAGGACGACCATGCCCACGACGACCACGGGCATGGCAACCACGGCCACACGCCGCACGAGAGTCCCTGGGTCGTCACGCTGCCTCTGGTGCTGCTGGCCATCCCGTCGGTGATCATCGGTGCCCTGACGATGGCCCCGATGCTGGTGGGCGACTTCTTCGCGGGCGCGATCACGGTCGATGCCGCGCGCCACGGCGGCATGGCGGCCGTGGCGGAGCATGCCGACGACGCCTGGGCGATGGCGACGCACGGCCTGGTGACGCTTCCGTTCTGGCTCGCGGTCGCCGGCGTCGTCACGGCATGGGTCTTCTACCTGAAGGCGCCCGCCATCCCGGCGGCGCTCGACCGTACCCTCAAGCCTCTGCGCACGGTGCTCGAGAACAAGTACTACATGGACTGGCTCAACGAGCACGTGCTCGCCGCCGGGGCACGCCTGCTCGGCCGCGGGCTGTGGAAGGGCGGCGACATGGGGCTGATCGACGGCTTGCTGGTCGACGGCTCGGCGAGAACGGTCGGCCGGCTGTCCGGCGTGCTGCGTCGCGTGCAGACGGGCCAGCTGTACTGGTACGCCCTCGTGATGGTGGTGGGTATCTTCGGCTTCCTGACCTGGCGTCTGTGGCCGATGCTGGCCGGATGACGCGCGCACTCACACAGAACAACGACGCCGGACGGGGCGCGAGAGAAGAGAACATCCCATGGGTTTGCTGAGCCTATCGATCTGGCTGCCGATCGCTTTCGGCGCGCTGATCCTGGCCGTCGGGCGCGACAGCCAGGCCGGCTTGGTGCGCGCGATGGCCCTCGTCGCGTCGCTGGTGTCGCTGGCCGCGACGCTGCCGCTGATCACCGGCTTCGACACCACCACGGCGGCGATGCAGTTCGTTGAGAAGGCGCCCTGGATCGAGCGCTTCAACGTGCACTACCACCTCGGCGTCGACGGCCTGTCGATGTGGTTCGTGCCGCTGACGGCCTTCATCACGGTCATCGTCGTGATCTCGGCGATGCAGGTCATCACCGACCGGGTGGCCCACTACATGGGCGCCTTCCTGATCCTGTCGGGGCTGATGATCGGCGTGTTCAGCGCGCTCGACGGCGTGCTCTTCTACGTCTTCTTCGAGGCCACGCTGATCCCGATGTACATCATCATCGGCATCTGGGGCGGGCCGCGGCGCGTCTACGCGGCGTTCAAGTTCTTCCTCTACACGCTGCTGGGCTCGCTGCTGATGC
>CAZQPN010000713.1:0-1712 GCA_964595215.1 uncultured Rubrivivax sp.
TCGGCCAAGTGCGACTTCCCACGAGACCAGGCGCCAGTTCTCTCCCTCTCCATTGATCTCACTGGTCTTGGAGGCGGCCGACTCGGCGGCGATCTGATTCGCATAGTCGACCACATCGGTTTCCGATATCGACTCGACATCACTGAAGAGTTCTCGTATCTCGGCCAACGCCTTCACGCGCTTGTACGGGATCTTGCTCTTCACGTGAACTCCGCCAACTACCCAACCTCCATCGGCTTTGACAACTTGGAAGTTCTCGTTGTGTCGGGTTCGCATGGCCTTGGCTGCTCTTTCGGCCTCGTCGTAGCTCGAAAAGAGTTTCTTGCCAGTATTGCTGTCCATGACCAATTACGCCGGATGTTGTACGTTCTCGACGATCGTAACGACGGGTAGAGTGTCATCGACGGTCGCGTTGCCGAACAAACCCCTCCCCAAGAGGGTTTGCGTGACGGCATCCACACTCGCGTACGATTCTTCCATCTCACTGAGCGTCGGCTCCACCCACGACAGCGGACCGATGAGCGGGCTTACCTTATTGAGCCGGCACTGAAGTGTTGAACTTAAGCAGCATACCGAACCGGCTCGTGCTCGAAGTAGCGCTTGATGCGTTCGGGCTGCCGCTGCACGCTTCGCAGGTGTCTGGCCGCCGCCTTGACGAGTTGCAGCTTGGTCCTGGCCGGCGCGAGCTTGGTGACGGCCTGCTTCAGATCGGCGTTGGCCATCTCGTCGGGGTTCAGCTCCGGGCTGTAGCTCGGCAGGTAGAAGACCTCGATCTGGTCCTTGTGCTCGGCCAGCCACGCCTTGACCGGCTTGCTGTGGTGCACCCGCAGGTTGTCCAGGATCAGGTAGACCTTGCGCCCAGCGTCCCGCACCAAGCGGCGCAGGAAGTCAATCAGGATGTCGGAGTTCAGTGCTCCGTCGAAGGCCTTCCAGCGCATCTGGCCCTTGTTGGTGACGGTGGAGATGACCGACAGGCCGTGGCGCTTGTTGTTCACCCGCACCACCGGCGTCTGGCCCTGTGGCGCGTAGCTGCGGCCGCGCACGTCGTCGCTGCGCAGCCCGGTCTCGTCGCCCCAGTGGATCTCGGCACCCTCGACCTTGGCGCAGGCGGCGATGACCGGGTATTCCTCGTCGAGCCACTTCTTCACCGCCGCCGGCGACTGCTCGTAGGCCTTCCTCATGGGCTTCTGCGGCGTGTAGCCCCAGCGCTTCAAGTACAGGCCCATGGTGCGCACCGGCAGCTTGATGCCGAAGCGGTCCCGGATCAGCTCGGCCACCGCCTGGCGCGTCCACAGCGCGTAGACCATCTTCAGCTGGTCCGGCGTGCGGTCGCGGATCAGCCGCTGCACCTCGAGTTCTTGCGCATCGGTCAAGGTGCGGCCGCTGCCGACGGGGCGCCCACCCCGATCCACGACCACGGCCTTCCAGCCACCGGCGTGGTATGCCTTGACCGCCGCGATCACGGTCGTGCGCGACATCTCGCATTGCGCCGCCGTGTCCTTCAGGCTCGCGCCATCCAGCCGCATCTTCACCGCACGGCGACGGCGCTCATTGAGCGCGTCCAGCGGCAGCCTCCGGGAGTCGACTTTTTCCATGCCACCTTCGACTCTACGGCAGCGAATAAGTTCATATGTTTATTGCCGACTCAATAACATGTTCGAGGACGGCGTCGAGGTGACGCAGGCCTTCGACACGCTGCTGGCCTTCCTCGG
>CAZQPN010000714.1:0-1710 GCA_964595215.1 uncultured Rubrivivax sp.
CGGCGAGATCTCGATGTTCTACGACTCGATGATCGCCAAGCTCATCGTGCACGGCCTGGACCGCGACGACGCGATCGCCCGCATGCGCGAGGCGCTCAACGGCTTCGTGATCCGCGGCGTGGCCAGCAACATCCCGTTCCAGGCCGCGCTGCTGGCGCACCCGGACTTCGTCTCCGGCAACTTCAACACCGGCTTCATCGCCGAGCACTACGCGCAGGGCTTCTCGGCCGCCGACGTCCCGCACGAGGACCCGGACTTCCTCGTCGCGCTGGCGGCCGCCGCCTACCGCCGCTACCGCGAGCGCGCGGCAGGCATCAGCGGCCAGCTTGCCGGCCACGGCGTGAAGATCGGCAGCGACTTCACCGTCGTTGTCAAGGGCGACGGTGGTGCGATGACGCACCACGCGGTGTCGGTGGTGTCCGACGGTGCGCTGCGCGTGACGCTGGGAGACAAGGTCTATCTGATCGACAGCGACTGGCGCTTCGGCGGCATCCGCGCCACCGGCACCTGCAATGGCCGGGCGTTCACGGCGCAGGTCGAGCGCCACGGGCTGTGGACCGTCGTGCAGCACAACGGGCTGCGCATCGAGGCGATGGTCATGCGCTCGCGCGCCGCCGAGTTGCTGCGGGTCATGCCCTACAAGGCGCCCGCCGACATGAGCCGTTTCCTGCTCTCGCCGATGCCGGGGCTCCTGGTCAAGCTCGCGGTGCAGCCGGGGCAGGCGGTGCAGGCCGGCGAACGGGTGGCGGTGATCGAGGCGATGAAGATGGAGAACGTCCTCGTCGCCGCGCGCGACGGCGTCGTCGCCGAGCTGCTGGCCAGCCAGGGCGAGAGCCTGACCGTCGACCAACCGATCCTGAGCTTCGAATGAGCAACCCGTCCAAGCCCTTCCGCGTCCTCGGCGTCCAGCAGATCGCCATCGGCGGCCCGGACAAGGCGCGTCTGCGGGCCCTGTGGGTCGACGTGCTCGGCCTGCGCGTCACGTCCACCTTCGTCAGCGAGCGCGAGAACGTCGACGAGGACGTATGCGCCCTCGGCCGCGGCCCGCACGCGGTCGAGGTCGATCTGATGCAGCCGCTCGACCCCGCCAAGAAGCCGGCGGTGCACGCGACGCCGCTCAACCACGTCGGGCTGTGGGTCGACGACCTGCCGCGCGCGGTCGAATGGATGACGGCGTACGGCGTGCGCTTCGCGCCCGGCGGCATCCGCAAGGGCGCGTCCGGCCACGACATCTGCTTCATCCACCCCAAGGCCAGCGACGAGTTCCCGCTCGGCGGCGAGGGCGTGCTGATCGAGCTCGTGCAGGCGCCGCCCGAGGTAATCGCCGCGCTGGGCTGAGCGCGGGCGCCGCTCGTCGGGCGTCGCGGCCGTCGCGGGCGGTCGACCGGCGCGATCCTGGGGGGGTGCATTGGCCGTGCGCAAGGCCTATGCTGGCCCTGGCCATGCGGATCTTCATCAGCTACCGGCGTGACGACAGCAGCGTGCATGCGCGCCTGCTGCACCGCGAGTTGTCGGGCTACTTCGGCGCCGAGTCGGTGTTCATGGATTTCGAGGACATCGGCTGGGGCGACAACTTCGCAGCCCGCATCGACGAGGAGCTCGCCCGTGCCGACGTCGTCGTCGTCGTCATCGGCCCGCGCTGGGTCGAGCTCGTCGAGCAGCGCGTGCGTGGTGACGACTGGGTGCGCCACGAGGTCGAGCAGGCGCTCA
>CAZQPN010000715.1:0-1693 GCA_964595215.1 uncultured Rubrivivax sp.
CCAGTTCTTCGCGCTGCCGCAGAGCCCGCAGCTGTTCAAGCAGCTGCTGATGGTCTCGGGCTTCGACCGCTACTACCAGATCACCAAGTGTTTCCGTGACGAGGACCTGCGCGCCGACCGCCAGCCCGAGTTCACGCAGATCGACCTCGAGACCTCCTTCCTCGACGAGGAGGAGATCCGTGCCATCACCGAGGGCATGGTGCGCCACGTGTTCCGCCGCGTCCTCGGCGTCGAGCTCCCGGTCTACCCCGTGCTGACGCACACCGAGGCGATGCACAAGTACGGCTCGGACAAACCCGACCTGCGCGTCAAGCTGCAGTTCACCGAGCTGACCGACGTCATGCGCGACGTCGACTTCAAGGTCTTCTCGGCGCCGGCCACGGCCAAGGGTGGCAGGGTGGCTGCGCTGCGGGTGCCCGCCGGCGGCGAGATGAGTCGTGGCGAGATCGACGCCTACACCGAGTTCGTCAAGATCTACGGCGCCAAGGGCCTGGCCTGGATCAAGGTCAACGACATGGGCAAGGGGCGCGACGGCCTGCAGAGTCCGATCGTCAAGAACCTGCACGACGCGGCGCTCGAGCAGACGCTGGCGCGCACCGGCGCGCGCAACGGCGACCTGATCTTCTTCGGCGCCGACAAGGCCAAGGTCGTCAACGACGCGCTCGGTGCGCTGCGCGTCAGGATCGGCCATAGCGAATTCGGCCGCACGCACGGCCTGTTCGAGGACCGGTGGGCGCCGCTTTGGGTGGTCGACTTCCCGATGTTCGAGTACGACGACGAGGCCGGACGGTGGGTCGCCGTGCACCACCCGTTCACCGCACCCAAGGACGGCCACGAGCAGCTGATGGACGCCGACCCGGGCGCCTGCGTGGCCAAGGCCTACGACATGGTGCTCAACGGCTGGGAGCTCGGCGGCGGCTCGGTGCGTATCCACCGTGCCGATGTGCAGCACAAGGTCTTCACCGCGCTCAACATCGGACCGGAGGAGGCGCAGGCCAAGTTCGGCTTCCTGCTCGACGCCCTGCGGTTCGGTGCGCCGCCGCACGGCGGGCTGGCCTTCGGCCTGGACCGGCTGGTCACGCTGATGACGCGCGCCGAATCGATCCGCGACGTCATCGCCTTCCCGAAGACGCAGCGTGCGCAGTGCCTGCTGACGGGTGCACCGAGCATCGTCGACGAGGCGCAGCTGCGCGAGTTGCACATCCGGCTGCGCAACCCGCCGAAGGCGGCCTGAGCGGATGAGCGCGCGGGTCCGCTCCCAAACGCCCGACCGAGAACGCGCTGCGTGGAGGGCCGTCCGGTGACCCAGCGCCTGGACGACCCCTGGCACGACCGCGAGGCCGGCGTGCGCGAAGGCTTCGGCTCAAGCGGGGCCGGCACGCTGGACACGACGCGCATCGACGACGTGCGCATCGGCGCCGTGCGGGCGCTGGTGTCGCCGGCGGTGCTGCTCGAGGAGCTGCCGGTCACGGCTGCGATCGAGGCCGTCGTCGAGCGCACGCGCCAGGCCGTCGGAGGGGTGCTGCACGGCCGCGACGATCGCCTTGTGGCCGTCGTCGGCCCGTGCTCGATCCACGACCACGACGCGGCCATGGATTACGCAAGCCGGCTCAGGCCGCTGGCCGACGAACAGAGCGGCGAGCTGGTCGTCGTCATGCGCGTGTACATCGAGAATACGCCCACCACCGTCGGC
>CAZQPN010000716.1:0-1690 GCA_964595215.1 uncultured Rubrivivax sp.
AGGTGGCGGCGGTGGCGCTGGCGCTGATCGGGCTGTTCAACGTCTTCGGCACCTACGCGTCGGGCGTGCTGGGCCAGCGCCTGCCCAAGCGCTACGTCCTGTCGGGCATCTACGCGCTGCGCTCGGTGGCCATCGTTGCCTTCCTGTTGGCGCCGCTGTCGGCCTCCAGCGTCTACGTGTTCAGCGCCGCGATGGGGCTGCTGTGGCTGTCCACCGTGCCCGTCACCAACGCCACCGTGGCGGCCATCTTCGGCGTGCGCCACATGTCGATGCTGGGCGGCATCGTGTTCTTCTCGCACCAGATCGGCAGCTTCCTGGGCGCCTGGCTGGGCGGCGTGCTGTTCGACCGCACCGGCAGCTACGACATCGTCTGGTGGATCGCGGTGGCGCTGGGCCTGTTCGCCGCCGTCGTCAACCTGCCGGTGCGCGAGACGCCGATCGAGCGCGGCGCCGCGCCTGGCGCCGTGGGGGCGGCGGCATGAGTGCGCCGGGCCGCTCCCGAGCGCTCATCCCGGAGCGCACGGCGCGGAGGGTGGTCCGGTGACGCTGCGCCGCGCCCTCGTCGGCATTGCCGTCGCGCTGGCGCTGGCGGCGGTGTTCGCCGCCTATCTGGACCCGCACCTGATGGTGGACCTCACGAATGCCGTCTGGGCCTGCTTCTGATCAGGGGCGGCCCCCGGCAGCCGCCGCGCCGCACGCCGCCCTGGCCGCGCCGTCGCCGTGGGTGCAGCGCGGGGCGGCGTGGATCCGCCCCGGCGGCACGGTGCTGGACCTGGCCTGTGGCAGTGGCCGGCATGTGCGCTGGCTGGCGGCGCAGGGTTTCGTCGTCACCGGCGTCGACCGCGACGCCGCCGCCGTCGCGCCGCTGCGCGGGCTGGCCGAGATCGTCGTCGCCGATGTCGAGGGCGGGCCCTGGCCCCTGGCCGGCCGGCGCTTCGACGCCGTCGTCGTCACCAACTACCTGTGGCGCCCGCTGTTCCCGCTCCTCCGCGACGCGCTGGCCGACGGCGGGGTCTGGCTGCACGAGACCTTCGCCGCCGGCAACGAGACGGTCGGCCGCCCGGCGCGGCCCGACTTCCTGCTGCAGCCCGGCGAGCTGCTGCGCGAGGCCGCCGGCCTGCGCGTGCTGGCCTACGAGGACGGCTTCCTGGACGGCCCGCCGCGCTTCGTGCAGCGCATCGCCGCGCTGCGCGAGGCCGCCGGTGCACCGGGCGACGCGCCGGCGCGTTATGCGCTGCGCACGCCCCACGCGGCGTCCTGAGCGCGCACCGGCCGGCCGGTGCCTGGCGGGCGGCCGGCAGGTGAGCGCCGGATAGAATCAGCGGATGGCAGAGGAACGCGCATGAAACCCATCGTCGGCAGCATCGTCGCCCTGGTCACGCCCATGCTCGACGACGGCGCCGTCGATTACGACGGCCTGCGCCAGCTGATCGACTGGCACGTCGCCGAGGGCACGGACTGCATCGGCGTCGTCGGCACCACCGGCGAGTCGCCGACGGTGACGGTCGAGGAGCATTGCGAGATCATCCGAGTGGCCGTCGCGCACGCCGCCGGCCGCGTGCCCATCATGGCCGGCACCGGTGCCAACAGCACGGCCGAGGCGATCGAGCTGACGGCCTTCGCGAAGAAGGTGGGCGCCGACTGCTCGCTGCAGGTCGCCCCTTATTACAACAAGCCCTCGCAGGAGGGC
>CAZQPN010000717.1:0-1686 GCA_964595215.1 uncultured Rubrivivax sp.
CGGCACGCTCCTCGCCACCCCCTCGGCGCGCCGCCAGCGCCTTGCGTCTTGCTTCACCCATAGGGTAAGTGTGCCAAGTCGCCCGAACCCCGCGCCAGTGCTGGCGATCCGGGCGATCAGCGGCTACGAACTGCCGGATCTAGGCTTAAGCCTCGAGTTCGTCCTTGATGAACTGGGACAACTCGGCCGCGGTACCAGAAGCGCTTCGCACGGGTATTGGCTGCGCCGGTCCGGCGTACGGCGCGACGGAAAGCGGATGTATGGTGCGGTAGCCGCCGCATCGGCGCCGGGGCGCTCGCCTTCAGGCGAACTGCCGACGAATTCGCCGACCAGCGGTGCGCACAGGCGGCTTGGCGCGGATGTTTCACCGGGCTGGATGGGTCAGCGCGGAGATGTCTCGCGCCTCGTCAAGCGGAGCACGATGCTGCGCCGTCCCGACGGCCGCGCGCTGGGGCTTTAGCAGCCTGACCGTGGCCTGCGCGCGGACTTGCTCTAGGGTGTGCAGCGCAGCCAGCGCGCGCCGATGGCACGCCCGGACAGGTCTCAAGGGCCGGATGGCGCTTCATCGGGCCACGCTGCCCCGGTGTCGATCGCTCCGGGCCGGGGCGCTGCATCGGGGCCTTGTTCGGCGGCGGGGACCGTCGCGAGATCGGCCAGGGTCATGTCCTGCAGCGAGGCCGCCAGCGATCGATCGATGCGTTCCGCGAGCGCGTCGATCGGGCTCGGCACCGGCAGCGACGCGGGCGCCAGGAAACCCTCCTCGCCGGCGTTGCGGACGGTGTCGAGCAGTTCGACGAGCGTGATGCGCGTCGGCTCGCGCGCCGGCAGATAGCAAGGCGGATCGTCGGCCGTGCGGGCCAGGATGTGGCTCCGCTCCAGCGCCTCGAGCACCGGCTGCAAAACGTGGCCGGGCACCCCCAGCCGGGACGTCAGCCACGGCATGGTCGGCAGATCGCCACCGCTGGAAAAGCGCGACGCCACCAGGCTGGCCGCCGCCAGAGCCAGCCGCTCGCGCATGCGGTTGCTCAGCCGTGGCTCGCCGCTGCTCTTGTACAGGTACTCGGGGTGCTGGACGTAGAAGGCCACGCTGGCGCCGAACAGCAGGATCAGCCAGCTCAGGTAGAGCCAGATCATGAACAACACGAGGATCGCGAAGCCGGAATAGATCGCGGCGTACTTTCCCGCACCGGCGACGAAGGTCGCAAACGCCCAGCCGGCGGTTTGCCAGGCGATGCCGCCCGCGGCCCCGCCGATCAGCGCCGGTCCGATGCGCACCCGTGTGTTGGGGATGAACAGGTAGATGAAGCTGAAGGCCGCAATCACCATGAGGTAGGGAACGACCTTTCCGATGGCCTGCACCGCCGGGTCGAGCACATCCAGCGACATCACTTGGCGCACGGTCTCGATGTTCATCACCGTCGCGGTGACGCCGAGCGCGGAGAACACGAGGATCGGCCCCACCAGCAGCACGCTCAGGTAGCGCGAGAAACGATCCGGCAGCGGCCGCGGCTGGGCGATGTGCCAGACGTGGTTCAGCGCCTCTTCGACCTTCTGCAGCAACGACACGGCCGTGTAGATCAGCAAGGTCAGACCGAGCGCGCCGAGGACGCCGACGTTCATGTTCTCGACGAATGACACGATGCGTTGCGTGACCTCGCCCGCGTCGTCCCCCAGCGGGGCCAGGAG
>CAZQPN010000718.1:0-1686 GCA_964595215.1 uncultured Rubrivivax sp.
CCGCACCCAGAAGCAGCTCGACGGCATCGGCGGCGACGTCGAGGTGCTGAAGCAGTACGGCGTGCCCTACGAGGTGCTGGACCGCGACGGCTTCTGCCGCGCCGAGCCGGCGCTGCGCCACACGGCGCACAAGTTCGTCGGGGCGCTGCGGCTGCCGAACGACGAGACCGGCGACTGCCAGCTCTTCACGACCCGGCTGGCGGCGCTGGCCGCGGGCCTGGGCGTGCGCTTCCGCTGGAACACGCGCATCGAACGGCTGGAGGTGACGGGCGGCCGCCTGACCGGCGTGCACACGGAGGTCGGCCGCCTGCAGGCCGACCGCGTCGTGCTGGCGCTGGGCAGCCACTCGCCCAGGCTGCTGGCGCCGGTCGGCATCCGCATCCCGGTCTACCCGGTCAAGGGTTACTCGATCACGGTGCCGGTCACCGACCCGGCCGGCGCGCCCGAGTCGACCATCATGGACGAGACGCACAAGGTGGCGGTGACGCGGCTGGGCGACCGCATCCGTGTCGGCGGCACTGCCGAGCTGGCGGGCTACGACGAGCGGCTGCGCGAGTCCAGGCGGGCGACGCTGGCGCACGTGGTGTCGGATCTTTTTCCACGGGGTGGCGACGTCACGAAGGCCAGCTTCTGGTGCGGCCTGCGGCCGATGACGCCGGACGGCCCGCCGATCGTCGGGCCGACCCAGGTCGACGGGCTGCTGCTGGCCACCGGGCACGGCACGCTGGGGTGGACGATGGCGGCCGGCACGGGGCGGGTGATCGCGGACCTGCTGGCGGGGCGGCGGCCGGACATCGACATCGTCGGCCTGGGCGTGGACCGCCATGCGGGCGGCCGCGGCCGCTGATTTGTAACGGCGGCGCGGTGCCTGCCGCCACGCCGGAACCACACCCGGCGCGCGCGGCCGTCGGGCGAACTTGAGGGTGCCGCGGCGCGGCGCCGTGAAGGGCGTCACACCGAGGGCCTGCACGGGCTGCGGGCGGGGTCGGCGCGCGCCTGCCGCCGCGCTGCGCGGACCGGATTTGGGCCCCCTCCGCGTGCCCGGAACGGGCGGCGGAAGTCCTTCGCCTGCCACGGCTGACCCGTCAAACGCAACACACGTTTCGGTGGGTTGCCAACCCCCCTTTAGTCGGAGCTCGGCCCTTACGATATCCCCACTGTCAAAGGCAAACCCCGTGAAAGCGGGGGACGCAAAGTCATCGGTCTAACGGGCTTCGGTCCCAGGACGGCTGGACTGCCAGTGCGGGATCGCGGTGGGAGCAGCGTTGCTGCTTCGTGTCGCCACGGTCGCGCAGTGAGCGGTTCCCCGCCTGGCTGCCATGCCAGAGTCAACGAAGGAACCATCACCATGCGCGACGCTCGTCACACCTCCCTCCACGCCGGCACCATCCGCTCGGCGCTGCCCCGGCGCCTGGCTGCCGCATCGGTGGCCGTCGCCGCGGCGCTCGCCTGTGCGCCGGCCGCGACACTGGCCCAGTCGAGCCAGAGCGAAGCCTTCGCGCCCGGCCGCATCCTGATCAAGACACGTGCCGGCATGCCCGACGCGGCGCTGGCGGGCCTGCTCAAGGCCAACGGCGCCGGCAAGTCCAGGCGCATCGGCAAGAGCGATCTGCACATGGTCTCGCTGCCCAAGGGGCGCGAGAAGGCGATGATCAAGCGGCTGAAGGCGAATCCGCACGTCGAGTT
>CAZQPN010000719.1:0-1682 GCA_964595215.1 uncultured Rubrivivax sp.
GCAGGAGGTCGGCGCCGGCTACTTCGACGACGTCACCACCGTGATCCAGGGCGGCTCGTCCAGCGTCAAGGCGCTGACCGGCTCGACCGAGGAAGAGCAGTTCCATTGATCCTGGATCTGGCCGTGGGGTGACCGCGGCCTCCAGGTGAGCGGGCGCGGGCGCGGCAGTTGCCGGTCGGGTCGCGCTCCCCCGCGCCCGATCCAGGCCGGCGCCCCTGGATGCCAGTGACGAGCTTGAAGCCATCGAGGTCCAGGACCGTCACACCCAGCATCCTCCGCGCAGGCATCGGTTGGACCGCACGCCGACATGTGCCGCGATGCAGCGGCCTTGGCGAGCGTGCGGCCTGCTCGTCGGGCCGCGTCAGGCCCCGGCGCCTGCACGACGCCACTGCGTCAGCCCCCAGAAGCAGGTGGCCGCGACGGCCAGCGCACCCGCCAGCCACGGCGAGGCCAGCATCGACAGCGCCGTGGCGGCATCGGCGGCGGCCCATGCCGGGACGAGCGCGAGCACGGCTCCCAGGTCTTCCGCGGTCTCCACCGTCAGGTTCTGCGCGCCGGCGTTGAAGAAGGCGCGGCCGGCGCGCTCGGCCAGGCCGCTCAGCAGGTGCCACAGGAAGGGCTGGCCGAACACCTTGTCCATCACGCCGCTGCCGACGCCGACGCCGACGGCCAGGATGACCAGGCCCCAGCGCCGGAACCACGCCGTCATCAGCACGACCCCGAGAATCAGCGGCGACAGCCAGACGATTGCCAGCACGACACCGAGCGCCAGCCGCCCGAGGACCGCGGTCGCGGCAGCCAACAGCGCTGTCCAGGGCAGGGCGGCCCAGCTGTCGACGCTGGCGATCCGGCCGACGACGACGAAGGAGATCGCCAGCCCGCCCAGGAGGCCGATCGCCAGGGCCGCCAGCGGGACCAGGATCAGGTGCGTGACCAGCGGCACGGCGAAGGTCGGCGCGTGGGCGGTCGGCAGCGACAGCCAGAACTCGACCGAGCGGTCGCCGTGGTCGCGCCGCGCCAGGCCGGTGACGATGATGGCCGACGTGATGAGGGCGATCAGCAGGTGCACGCCCATGCTGCCCGCGGTCGCGGCCATCGCCAGCGCGGCCTGCACGCGCGGGTCGTCGGGTCGCTCGCCCTCGGCGAGCCCGACCTGGCCGACGGAGAACAGCAGCAGCGCCAGTGCGGTCGGCACCACGGCGAGCAGCGCCCAGGCGAAGCGGTGCTGCAGCCATTCGCGCTGCAGGAGCGGGGTCAGGATGTTCATCGGGTGGCCTCGGTTCAGAAGTGCGTGCGGTCCATCTCGGGCTTGCGCGTCAGCGCCACGAAAAGGTCGACCAGGCTTGGGCGCAGGCGTCGGCCGAGCGCCTCGACGTGCGCCGGCGGCGGACCGTCGAACAGCGCCGCGCTGCCGCCGGCGACGCGGTAGCGCAACAGCGGATGGGCGGCGGCCATCTCGTCGGCCGCCGCCGGGTCGTGGCCCAGGGCGACGAAGCGCCGATCGAGGTCCTCCAGGCTGATCGCCAGCGCCAGCTTGCCTTCGTTGAGCATGATCACGTCCGACAGCAGCGACTCGACCTCCTCGACCTGGTGCGTGCTGACGAGCACGCTGCGCTCGCCGTCGCACCATTCGTCGATCAGCATCTCGTAGAAGGCCTTGCGCGACAGCACGTCCAGGCCCA
>CAZQPN010000720.1:0-1680 GCA_964595215.1 uncultured Rubrivivax sp.
GAAGGCGCGCAGGGCCGCGGCGAAGGTGAGCCCCGCCTTGTCATTGACGTTGACCTGGTTGACCCCGGGCAGGTTGATTTCCGCCGGGTCCTCGACGGTGGCGATGTTCACGCCCGGCTCGTTGAGGATGTTCAGGCAGGTGTAGAGCGACACCGTCTTGCCCGAGCCGGTCGGACCGGTCACGAGGATCATGCCGTACGGGCGGCCGATCGCCTGCAGCAGCCGCTCCTTCTCGGTCTTCTCGTAGCCCAGCGCCTCGATGCCGAGCTTGGCCTGGGACGGGTCCAGGATCCGGATCACGACCTTCTCGCCGAACAGCGTGGGCAGCGTGCTGACGCGGAAGTCGATCGCCTTGTTGCCGAACTTCAGCTTCATCCGGCCGTCCTGCGGGACCCGCTTCTCGGCGATGTCCATGCGGCTGATGACCTTGATGCGCGAGGCCAGCTTGTCCTTGATCGCGATCGGCGGCTGGGTGATCTCGCGCAGTTCGCCGTCGACCCGGAAGCGCACGCGGTAGTGGTACTCGTAGGGCTCGAAGTGCAGGTCAGACGCACGCATGTTGATGGCGTCGATCAGCATCTTCTGCAGGAAGCGCACGACCGGCGCATCCTCGACCTCGGTCGACACCTCGGCCGTCTCGGCCGTCGCCGCGTCCTCCTCGGAGACGTCGAAGTCGAAGTCGCCACCGGCGAGCGATTCGATGGCCTCGTTCGCGCTCGTGTTCTGCGCGTCGAGCACCTTCATCAGCTTGTCGTACTCGACGATCACCCACTCGGGCGTCAGCTGGGTCGCGAACTTGATGCGCTCCCCCGCCTCCTGGTCGGTCGGATCGGCGGCGCCGACGAACACGCGGCTGCCGCGCCGGCCCAGCACCAGCACCTGGAACTGGGAGGTGATCTTCTGGTCGACGAGGTTCTTCGGCAGCCTCGCCACGTCGACCGCGTGAAGGTCGAGCAGCGGCAGCGCCAGCGTCGATGCCAGCGCGTGCGCGAGATCCGACGCCTGCACCGCGCCGGCGCCGATCACCGCCGAGACGAAGCTGGTGCGCTGCTCCTTGGCCTTGCGCGACAACTCCTCCGCCGCGCCCGCCGACAACTTGCCGGCGTGCACGAGCACGCGGGCGACGCCGGACAGCGCGGAGGCAGGAGAGTCGACCGTCGTGTCGATAGCCATCAGAACGAGTCGTGCAAGACCGTGGTGGAAGGGAGACAGGGGCGAGGCATCATCGCCGAACACACCCGGGGTGTAAACGGAAGATAAGCACGGCTGGAGGCGTCCTGTTGCGCGTTCCCCGCAATTCACCCGGAGCGTGGCGCCGCCGCTGACGGGCCGGGCCCGGGGCGTCCGACGCGCCGACAGGATCCCTGGTCGGGGTGAGAGGATTCGAACCTCCGGCCTCTACGTCCCGAATCCGGCCCTCTGGCTTCAGGAGCCTCTCGAGGGTTGAGGGCGTCCTAGAAGAATCAACAGCTTAGCAGGCTCTTTCCAAGTTTTTCCATCCGTTTCCACCCCCTTCAAAACGCTGCCGCTGCCGCAGATTTGCCGCAGATTTCGCGGCCGTTGGTGGCCGCGACGGGCCATCAAGGAAGGGGGCTTGACAGACCTGTTTCCGGGGCGGTTTGCACCACCGTTTCAGCGCGGTTGAAGAGGGCTCCAGACGCCTCTGTTGGATTAGTCTAG
>CAZQPN010000721.1:0-1671 GCA_964595215.1 uncultured Rubrivivax sp.
GAGGTCGTGCTGCACGGCGACGGCTTCGACGCCGCGCGCGAGCACGCGCACATGCTGGCCGAGCGCGACGGACTGACCTTCGTGCACCCCTTCGACGACCCGCTGGTGATCGCCGGCCAGGGCACGATCGGGCAGGAGATGCTGCGCGCCCAGCCGGACCTCGACGCGCTCGTGATCGCCGTCGGCGGCGGCGGCCTGATCAGCGGCATCGCCACCGCGGCGCGCGCGATCAAGCCCGGCATCGACATCGTCGGCGTGCAGTCGTCGCGCTTCCCGGCCATGTTCGACACCATCAAGGGCACGCGGCATCCGCAGGGCCACAGCACGATCGCCGACGGCATCGCGGTCGGCCAGCCCGGGCGGCTGACGCGTGAGCTGATCCGACAGCGCGTCGACGACATGCTGCTGGTCGACGAGGGCGACATCGAGCAGGCGGTGCTGATGCTGCTCGAGATCGAGAAGACCGTCGTCGAGGGCGCCGGTGCGGTCGGGCTCGCAGCGCTGCTGAAGGACCCGGCGCGCTGGCGCGGCCGCCGCGTTGGCCTGGTGCTTTGCGGCGGCAACATCGAGCCGCTGCTGCTGGCCGCGATCATCGGGCGCGGCATGGTGCGCGCCGGCCGGCTGGCCCGCATCCGGGTCGGCGCGCGCGACACGCCGGGCATGCTGGCGCAGCTGACCGGCATCGTCGCCGGCGCCGGTGCCAACATCGACGAGGTGCACCATCAGCGCGCCTTCTCGACGCTGTCGGCTCAGAACGTCGAGGTCGAGCTGGTGCTGCAGACGCGCGGCCCGTCGCACGTGCAGGCGGTGCTGGCCGCACTCGCCGCGGCGGGCTTCGACGCCAAGGGCTATTGACGGGCCGCACCGGCCGCCCGCGGGGCGTCGCATCCATAATCCGCGACGTCGTTCACCTCTCACAGGGATCCTGACATGGCTGGAACCACGGTGGCCTGGCTGCTCATCTGCCTCATGATCCTCGGTGTCGCCGGCGTCATGCTGCTGCGCTCGCTGGACGGCGGCATGCGCATGGTCGAGCGCCTGTACGCGAAGGCCCCGAACGGCCGCCCGTCGCGCCGCTGACACGGCCGCCCCGCGCACGGCGCCGAGGCCGCGCCTGCGTCAGTCCCGTGTCGGCCCGGCCATGCTAGAGTCAAGCCATGCGCCGTTCCGTGTCCCGCTTCTTTACGTTCTTCTGGTTCTCGCACCGCTTGGCGGACGGAGAGGCAAAGGCGTAGACGATCGACGCACCGCACCCCCGAAACCGCCGGCAGCCCCGGCGGTTTTTTGTTGCCGGCGCCGCATCCGCCCACCAGGAACCCCGAGATGAGCCCCAAGTCCACCGCCCCCGAGACCCGCTACGCGTTGTCCGAGAAGACCAGCGAAACCGACGACCAGCGCATCAAGGACGTCGTCCCGCTGCCGCCGCCGGAGCACCTGATCCGCTTCTTCCCGATCGCCGGCACACCGGTCGAGGCGCTGATCGGCGAGACGCGCAAGGCGGTGCGCCAGATCCTGCACGGCAAGGACGACCGCCTGCTGGTCGTCATCGGCCCGTGCTCGATCCACGACCCGGCCGCGGCGATGGACTACGCGCGGCGCCTGAAGGCCGAGCGCGAGCAGCACGCCGGCGAGCTCGAGGTCGTGATGCGGGTGTACTTCGAGAAGCCGCGC
>CAZQPN010000722.1:0-1665 GCA_964595215.1 uncultured Rubrivivax sp.
CGCGTAGTTGGTGTGCACGCGGCCGGTGTCGGGGTGGATCATCAGCGGCAGCTTGTCGGTGTAGGTGCCCTTGAGCTTGGCCAGTCCGCGGTGTTCCAGGATGCGCGCCGGCAGCGGGTAGTCCGCGGCCAGCTGCTGGAGCACCTCCTCGTCGGTGCTGG
This sequence comes from uncultured Rubrivivax sp., assembly GCA_964595215.1. Taxonomy (GTDB): domain Bacteria; phylum Pseudomonadota; class Gammaproteobacteria; order Burkholderiales; family Burkholderiaceae_C; genus Rubrivivax. Next base: position 162 of record CAZQPN010000722.1, read on the forward strand.
GCGCGCCGCTGGCGGTCTTCTTCTTCACCGGCAGGCCGAGCTTGCCGAACAGGATCTCGCCGATCTGCTTGGGGCTGCCCAGGTTGAAGGGCTGGCCGGCGATGTCGTAGGCCTGCCGCTCCAGCGCCACCATGCGCTCAGCCAGCGCCTTGCTCTGGCGCGCTAGCACGTCCGCGTCGATCAGCACGCCATGGCGCTCGATGGTGTGCAGCACGTGCATGGCCGGCATCTCGATCGTGTCGTAGACGCGCTGCAGCGTCGGCACCGCCTGCAGCTGCGGCCACAGCGCCAGGTACACATGCAGCGTCATCTCGCTGTCCTCGCCCGAGTACTCGGTGGCCTTCGCCACGTCGACCTGGGCGAACGCGATCTGCTGAGCGCCCTTGCCGCACACGTCCTCGTAGCTGAGCCCCTTGCGCCCCAGGTGACGCTCGGCGAGCTTTTCCAGGCTGTGGCCCAGGTGCGCTTCGAGCACATAGCTCTGCAGCATCGTGTCGTGCGCCATCCCGCGCACGGTCACGCCGTGGTTGGCGAAGACGTGCAGGTCGTACTTGGCGTTCTGCGCCAGCTTCGGGCAGCCCTCGTCCTCCAGCCAGGGCCGCAGTGCCGCCAGCACGTCGTCCAGCGACAGCTGCGCCGGGGCGTCTGGGCCGGCGTGCGCCACCGGCACGTAGGCCGCGCGTCCGGGCTCGACGGCGAAGGAGATGCCGACCAGGCGCGCGCGCATCGGGTCGAGCGAGTCGGTCTCGGTATCGACCGCCGCCAGCGCCGCGCCACGCAGCGTCGTCACCCACTCGGCCAGACGCGCGACGTCGGTGACGGTCTCGTACTCGTGCGCCAGCGGCAACGCCGCGACGGCGGCGATCGCGGCCGCCGCGTCGCCGTCGGCGCGCGCCGCAGCGGGGGGTGGATCGTCGCCGGCCGGCGTGACCCCCAGCCCCTCCTCCAGCGCCTTGCGCCAGGTGCGGAAGCCGTAGCGCTTGTAGAACTCGAGCAGGGGCTCGCGGTCCTCGGGTCGCAGGGCCAGCGCGTCGAGCCTGGGGAAGCCGTCGACGTGGGGTGTGAGGTCGCAGTCGGTGACGACGGTGACCAGCTTGCGCCCGGTCGGCAGCCAGTCGAGTGCCTTGCGCAGGTTCTCGCCGGCGACGCCCTTGACCTGGTCGGCAGCGGCGATCACGCCGTCCAGCGAGCCGTGCTCGGCGATCCACTTGGCGGCCGTCTTCGGGCCGACCTTCTCGACCCCGGGCACGTTGTCGACCGTGTCGCCGACGAGGGTCAGGAAGTCGACGATGCGCTCCGGCGGCACGCCGAACTTCCTCTTCACGGCCTCGACGTCGAGCACCTCCGGCGGCTTGGCCATCGTGTTCATCAGGGTCACCGACGGCGTGACCAGCTGCGCCAGGTCCTTGTCGCCGGTGGAGATCACCACGCGGTGGCCGCCCTCGGTGGCGATGCGCGCCAGCGTGCCGATGGCGTCGTCGGCCTCGATGCCCGGCACCTCGAG
>CAZQPN010000723.1:0-1656 GCA_964595215.1 uncultured Rubrivivax sp.
GCATAGATCGGCAGCGTCACGGTGACGCCGTCCCTGGCGTCGCCCGGCTCGTGCAGGTAGCTGGCCGCGCAGTCGATGCCGCCCAGACGGATCGTGCGCGGGAAGGCGTCGGTCGTGATGCCGGCCGCCTCGTGACGCATCAGCTCGTCGCGCGACAGCTGCAGCAGCGTCGGCCGGCGCTTCACCTCGTCGCGGAACCAGCGTTCCAGCGTCGCGCCGGAGACGACATCGGGCGGCACCTGCTGGTCGTAGAAGGCGAAGATCAGCTCGTCGTCGACCAGCACGTCCTGGCGGCGCGACTTGTGCTCGAGCTCCCGCACCTGACGGATGAGCTTGCGGTTGTGCGCCACGAACGGCAGCGTCGTGTCCCACTCGCCGTTCACCAGTGCCTCGCGGATGAAGATCTCGCGCGCGCCCGCCGGGTCGAACCGCGCGACGTTCACGCGCCGGTTGTTGTAGATCACGATGCCGTAGAGCGTCGCGCGCTCGAGCGCGATCACCTCGGCGGCCTTCTTCTCCCAGTGCGGCTCAAGCAACTGTGTCTTGAGCAGGTGGCCGGCGATCGGCGGGATCCACTGCGGCTCGATCGCCGCCAGTCCGCGGCCAAACAAGCGCGTCGTCTCGACCAGTTCGGCCGCCACCAGCCAGCGCCCGGGCTTCTTGCTCAGGTGCGCGCCCGGGTGACGCCAGAACTTGATGCCGCGCGCGCCCAGGTACCAATCGTCGTCGTCGGACTTGCAGCCGATGTTGCCGAGCAGGCCGGCCAGCATCGCCTGGTGGATCTGCTCGTAGGTCGCGGGGCTGGCGTTCAGGCGCCAGCCATGCTCGGCGACGACGGTGTGCAGCTGCGTGTGGATGTCGCGCCACTCGCGCACCCGGCGCGGGTTCACGAACTGCTCGCGCAGCCGCTGTTCCTGCTGTCGATTGCTCAGCTTGTGGCTGTCCACGCGCTGCTGCGGGCTGCCCGGATGGCCATGCACGCCACGGCCCTCCTCGATCCATTTCCACAGCTTGAGCACGCCCATGAACTCCGACTTGTCGTCGTCGAAGATCCTGTGCTTCTGGTCGGCCGCCTGCTGCTGATCCAGCGGGCGATCTCGCACGTCCTGCACCGACAGCGCCGAGGCGATGACCAGCACCTCGGTCAGCGCGTGGCGATCGCGCGCGGCCAGGATCATGCGGCCGATGCGCGGGTCCAGCGGCAGCCGCGCAAGCTCGCGGCCGATGGCGGTCAGCTCGTTGGCCTCGTCGACCGCACCGAGCTCGGCCAGCAGCGCGTAGCCATCGACGACCGCCTTTCTTGGCGGCGCCTCGAGGAAGGGGAAGTCCTCCACCGCGCCGAGGCCGAGCGACTTCATGCGCAGGATGACGCCGGCCAGCGACGAGCGCAGGATCTCCGGGTCGGTGAAGCGCGGCCGCCCGGCGAAGCCCGTCTCGTCGTACAGCCGGATGCACACGCCGTCGGCGACGCGGCCACAGCGGCCGGCGCGCTGGTTCGCCGCCGCCTGGCTGATCGGCTCGACCTGCAGCTGCTCGACCTTGCTGCGGTAGCTGTAGCGCTTGATGCGCGCCACGCCGGAGTCGATCACGCAGCGGATGCCCGGCACCGTCAGCGAGGTCTCGGCGACGTTGGTCGCCAGCACGATGCGCCGGCCC
>CAZQPN010000724.1:0-1654 GCA_964595215.1 uncultured Rubrivivax sp.
ACGATCACGTGATCGTCTTCGTGCCGCGCAAGCGCATGGTGCGCCAGGTCGAGAAACTGTTCCAGGTCGGAGCGATGTTCTTCTGATCGCCGGCGCGCCACCGTCCATGCCGCTGCTCGCCGTCGTTGCCCTGATCGGGCGCCTGGTGATGCTGTTCGCCCTGATGATGGGCGTGCCGCTGGCCTTCGCGCTGGTCGGCCACGACCCGGCCGAGCAGGCCTTCGTGGTCGGCATCGGCATCACGCTGGCCGCCGGCGCGGCGATGAGCGTGGCGACCCGGCGCCACCGGCGCGAGCTGCAGCCGCGCGACGGCTTCCTGCTGGTCTCGCTGACCTGGCTCGTGCTGCCGGCCTTCGCCGCCATCCCGCTGCTGCTGGGCATCCCCGGCGTGAGCGTCACCGACGCCTACTTCGAGGCCATGAGCGGCTTCACCGCCACCGGCGCCACGGTGCTGAGCGGCCTCGACGACCTGCCGCTGTCGATCAACGTCTGGCGCTGCTTCCTGCAACTGATCGGCGGCCTGGGCATCGTCGTGCTGGCGGTCGCCATCCTGCCGCTGCTGGGCGTCGGCGGCGCGCAGCTGTTCAAGACCGAGATGACCGGTCCGATGAAGGACGCCAAGCTCACGCCGCGCATCGCCGAGACGGCGCGCGGGCTGTGGACGGTCTACTTCATCGGCTGCGTGGCCTGCTTCTTCGCCTACCGCTGGGCCGGCATGAGCTGGGCCGACGCCTTCATGCACATGTGCTCGACGATGGGGCTGGCGGGCTTCTCGTCGCACGACGCCAGCTTCGGCCACTGGAACTCGCCTCTGATCGAGGCGGTGGCGGTGGTCTTCATGCTGCTGGCGGGCGTCAGCTTCGCGCTGTACTTCCTGGCCTGGCAGCGCGGCTCGCTGCGCGTGCTGTGGCGCAACACCGAGGCGCGCGCCTTCGTCGCGGTCATGGTGGGTGCGACCCTGCTGGTGTCGCTGTACATCTGGTCCGAGGGCAGCTACGAGAGCTACTGGACCGCGCTGCGCTACAGCGTATTCCACGTCGTCTCGATCGGCACCACCACCGGCTACGCGTCGCAGGACTATGCGCAGTGGCCTATCTTCGCCTCGCTGCTGATCCTGCTGCTGGGCTGCTTCGCCAGCTGCGGCGGATCGACCGGTGGCGGCATCAAGATGATGCGCATGCTGCTGCTGCTCAAGCAGAGTCAGCGCGAGCTGGTGCGCATCGTGCACCCGAACGTGGTTAACCCGGTGGTCGTCGGTGGCCAGGCGATCGACCCTCGCACGATGCAGAACGTGATCGCGTTCATGATGCTCTACGGCGCGACGCTGGTGACCCTCACCATGGTGCTGCTCTTCAGCGGGCTGGATGTGGTGACCGCGTTCACCGCCGTCATCGCCTGCGTCAACAATATCGGCCCCGGCCTGGGCAGCGTCGGGCCGGCGTCCAACTTCGGCGGCCTGACCGACTTCCAGACCTGGGTCCTGAGCTTCGGCATGCTGCTCGGCCGTGTCGAGCTGCTGGCGGTGCTGGTCCTGTTCACGCCGCAGTTCTGGCGGCGTTGAGCGGGGCGGCTGATCCGCCGCCGCAGGCCGCCAACAGGTTGGCCCGTCCGAGGCCGGGAAGCAGGCGTGCGCGCGCCGAGGCCTCCGGGCGGG
>CAZQPN010000725.1:0-1646 GCA_964595215.1 uncultured Rubrivivax sp.
GGTCGAACAGCTGGCGCATCAGGTCGGGGCGCTGGTTCTGGCCGCCCGAGAACACGCGCAGCTGGGTCTGCGCGAAGGCGTCGGCGGATGCGAACAGCGCCGCCAGCGACAGCGCGGCGACGGCCAGGGTGGTACGGCGTTGCATGATGGTCTCCTTGGGTGTGTTCTGTTCCCGGGGTGATTCGCGTCGGACTGGTTTCAGACGGCCGCCCCGGTCTCGGCGTCGAAGAGGTGCAGGTGGGCCGGGTTGACGTGCACGCTGACCGCGCTGCCCGGCGGCTGGCGGAAGGCGGCCGGCATGCGCGCAACCCATTCGCCGGCGCCGCAGCGCAAGGTCACCAGCGTCTCGGCTCCCAGCGGTTCGAGCAGTACGACCTCGGCCGGCACGGTCAGGTCGGCATCGTGGTCGCGCAGCAGGCGGATGTTTTCCGGCCGCACGCCGAAGGTCTGCTTGCCGACGCGCGCGCGCGCAGCCAGCTCGCGCGGCAGCGGCAGCGTCAGCCCGGCGCCGAGGTCGGCGCCGGCAGCGTCCAGCGTGCAGGGCACCAGGTTCATCGGCGGCGCGCCGGTGAAGCCGGCGACGAAGACCGCCGCCGGGCGGTTGTAGATCGCGTCCGGCGTGTCGACCTGCATCAGCCGCCCCGCGCTCAGTACCGCGATGCGGTCGGCCAGCGTCATCGCTTCGGTCTGGTCGTGCGTGACGTAGACGATGGTCGCGCCCAGGCGCTGGTGCAGCCGCTTGATCTCGCTCCTCATCTCGTTGCGCAACTGGGCGTCGAGGTTGGACAGCGGCTCGTCGAACAAGAAGACCTTGGGCTGGCGCACGATGGCGCGGCCGATCGCCACCCGCTGGCGCTGGCCGCCCGACAGCGCCGCCGGGCGACGCTCCAGCATGTGGTCGATCTTCAGCAGCCGCGCGGCGTCCATCACGCGGCGCTGGACCTCGGCCTCGGGCGTCTTGCGCAGGCGCAGGCCGAAGGCCATGTTCTCGAACAGCGTCTTGTGCGGGTACAGCGCGTAGTCCTGGAACACCATCGCGATGTCGCGGCTGCGCGGTGGCAGGTCGTTGACGACCTGGCCGTCGATGCGGATCTCGCCGCCGGTGATGCCCTCCAGCCCGGCGATCATGCGCAGCAGCGTGCTCTTGCCGCAGCCCGACGGGCCGACGAAGACCGCGAACTCGCCGTGCCGCACCTCCAGGTCGATGCCGTGGACGACGGCGACCGAACCGTAGTTCTTCTTCACGCCGCGCAGTTCGACGCCGGCCATCTCAGACCCGCCCGGCCGGTTCGACGATGCCGAGCGCGCCCTCGGGGGCCGGCGAGCGGAGCGAGCGCGTGGGTCGTTTCACGTCAGTAACCCCCGTCGACCTTCACGTCGGCCTCGCGCAGGCTCTTCAGCGCCGCGGTCGCCGCGCGCATGAACAGGCCCAGGTCGCTCGCCAGGCCGACGAAGTCGTAGCCGGCGTCGGCGAAGTGGCGCACCCATTCGACCGTGCCCATCACGGTGCCGATGCGGCTGCCGACAGCGTGCACGCGCCTCGCGGCCTCGTCCATCGCGGCGACGACGTCCGGATGCGTCAGCTGTCCAGGCAGGCCCATCGTGCCCGACAGGTCGGCCGGGCCGATGAAGATCGCGTCGACGCC
>CAZQPN010000726.1:0-1644 GCA_964595215.1 uncultured Rubrivivax sp.
CAGCGTCAGCGCCAGCACGTCGGCGTCGCGCGTGCCGCCGAGGGCGGCGAACAGCGTGCGCAGCGCGTCGTCGCGCGCCGGGTCGGCCGGCCCAAAGGCACGCAGCACCGTGCGCAGCCGGCGCAGGCCGACACGCAACTGGTGCACGTGGTCCGGCCCGCCGGCATCGCCGACGAGGGCCGACGCGTTCGGCAGCGCCTGGGCCAGCGCGGCACCGACCAGCCGGGCCCGCGCCTGCGACAGCGGCCAGCGCGGATCCAGCACCGGCTCCTCGGCCCGCGCCAGCGGCGCGAGGCGCTCGCCACGCGCCAGCCGCTGGCCGCGCTCGGCCTTGGTGGTGATGTCGAGCACCAGGCCGAAGCGGGCAGCCCAGCGTCCGGCCAGATCGAGTAGCGCCTGCGGCGGGCCGTCGAGCAGCTCGAACTCGAGCTCGCACACCGCGGCGCGCGCGTCGCCGGCAATCAGCTCGCCGACATCGAGCGCCACCTCGACGCGCGCGCCGCCCGCGCGCAGCACGCGCTTCAGGCGGCGGATGTCCGTGCCGTAGACCATGCGCGGCGGCGCGCCGTCGGCCAGCGCCGCCTGCAGCGCCCGGCCGGCGTGGGTGCCATCGTGGCGGGACAGGTCCAGCGGGGGTTCGGCGGCTGCGCCGCAGTCCACGGAGTCGTCGACGGGCAGCGGCACCTCGTCCTCGAGCCGCTGCATCAGTCCGTCGCCGCGGCCCTTGAGCGTCTGCACCCAGCGCTCGCCCTCCAGCCGCAGGCGCAGCGCCAGCTGCGCCGCGGCCAGCCGGCCATCGTCGGTGTCGAAGTAGCGCGCACGCAGGTGGACCCGCTCGGCGGTGCGTGTCGCGAGCGCCCGCTCGACTGCCGCGAGCCGCCCGGGCGCGAGCTGGAACTTCAGCTCGGTCTCCGTCGCCGCGTCGGCCGGCACCGTGGCAGGCAGGACGTCGGCAGCGGCGGCGGCGGTCAGGGGACGGACCGGCATGGGTGCGGGCGTAAAATGCAAGTGTCGTATTCTGCCTGCCGGGAAGCCCCATGCCGTTCTTCTGGAAGCCGTACAAGTCCGACGTGACCTGCTTCATCGAGGAGCTCAAGGCGAAGAAGCCAACGCTCGAGGCAGAGCAGCGGGCCGGTCGGGCGTTGCTGTGGGACCGGCCCATCGACCGTGAGGCGCAGGCCGACTGGCGGGCGGCGCGCGTGCCGCAGAAGCCCTACGTCTACCAGACCGGCGAGGTGCCACCGCCCGGCTCCGGCGGTCCGGCCGGCGCCTGACGTCCCATCGCCCGATGAGCCACGCCGACCTCGACGACGCCCCGGCACCGACGCCCGATGTGGTCGACCAGGTCGCTGTGGCACGCCTGTACGGCGAGCCGCTGTTCAAGCTGCCGCAGGACCTGTACATCCCGCCCGACGCGCTGGAGGTCTTCCTCGAGGCCTTCGAAGGCCCGCTGGACCTGCTGCTCTACCTGATCCGCAAGCAGAACTTCAACATCCTCGACATCCCGCTGGCCGACGTCACGCGCCAGTACCTGGACTACGTCGATCAGATCCGGCGCCACAACCTCGAGCTCGCCAGCGAGTACCTGCTGATGGCCGCGATGCTGATCGAGATCAAGTCGCGCATGCTGCTGCCGCCGCGCAA
>CAZQPN010000727.1:0-1644 GCA_964595215.1 uncultured Rubrivivax sp.
ACCCGACGCTCGGCGCCTGGGGCCTGGGCTGGGAGGTGTGGCTGAACGGCATGGAGGTGACGCAGTTCACCTATTTCCAGCAGGTCGGCGGCATCGACTGCAAGCCGATCACGGGTGAGATCACCTACGGACTGGAGCGGTTGGCGATGTACCTGCAGGGGGTCGAGAACGTGTTCGACCTGCAGTGGACCGACGGCCTGACCTACCGCGATGTCTACCACCAGAACGAGGTCGAGCAGAGCACCTACAACTTCGAGCACAGCGACGTCGAGTTCCTGCTCAGCGCCTTCGCCGCCCACGAGCGTCAGGCCCAGCACCTGGTGACGCAGCAGCTGGCGCTGCCGGCCTACGAGCAGGTGTTGAAGGCGGCGCACACCTTCAACCTGCTCGATGCGCGCGGCGCCATCAGCGTGACCGAGCGTGCGGCCTACATCGGTCGCATCCGCAATCTGGCGCGCCGCCTCGCGCCGAGCTACCACGACAGCCGCGCCCGGCTGGGCTTCCCGATGGCGCCGCGTGCCTGGGCCGACGAGGTCGTCGCCCGGCTCGGGCAGCAGGCCGCGCAGAAGGCCCCAACCTCGGCGAAGGCGACCTGAGCATGGCAAGCGAACGCAACCTGCTCGTCGAGCTGTTCGTCGAGGAACTGCCGCCAAAGGCGCTGAAGACGCTAGGCGAGGCGTTCGGCGCGGCACTGCTGGCGTCGCTGCGTGGCCAGGGCCTGGCCGGCGCGGACGCTGCGCTGACGGTGTTCGCATCGCCGCGCCGCCTGGGCGCGCACGTCACCGGCGTGCGGGGGCGCGCCGCCGACCGGCCCGTGACGGTCAAGCTGATGCCGGTCGCCGTCGGACTCGACGCCGCCGGCGCGCCGACGCCGGCGCTGCGCAAGAAGCTCGCCGCGCTCGGCGCGATCACCGACGCAGGCGCCGTGCCCGCGCTGCGCCGAGAGGGCGAGGGCAAGGCCGAAACCCTCTTCCTCGACCGCGTCGAGCCGGGCGCGACGCTGGCGACCGGGCTGCAGGCGGCGCTCGACGAGGCGATCGCCAGGCTGCCGATCCCCAAGCTCATGCAATACCAGCTGCACCGCGGCGATGGGCCGGACTTCCAGCCAGGCTGGACGAGCGTGCAGTTCGTGCGCCCGGCGCACGGCCTCGTGGCCCTGCACGGCAGCGAGGTCGTGCCGGTGTCGGTGCTCGGCCTGAACGCCGGGCGCCACACGCGCGGCCACCGCTTCGAGGCCGCCGTCGACCCGGTCGAGCTGGCCGACGCCGACGGCTACGCCGCCCAGCTCGCCGAGCAGGGCGCGGTGATTGCCGGCTTCGACGAGCGGCGCGCCGAGATCCGGCGCCAGCTGATGGCCGCCGCGGCTGCCGAGGGTCTGATGCCGATCGACGACGACGCGCTGCTCGACGAAGTCGCGGCGCTGGTCGAGCGACCGAACGTGCTGGTCTGTCGCTTCGAGCCGGAGTTCCTCGCGGTGCCGCCGGAGTGCCTCATCCTGACGATGAAGGCCAACCAGAAGTACTTCCCGCTGCTCGACGCCGAAGGGCGCCTGCTGAACCGCTTTCTCGTCGTGTCCAACATGCAGGTCGACGATGCGCACAACATCGTGTCCGGCAATGAACGCGTGGTGCGCGCGCGCCTGTC
>CAZQPN010000728.1:0-1644 GCA_964595215.1 uncultured Rubrivivax sp.
GATCCGCGCACCGTGGCCAAGGCCAAAGTCGCCATGCTGCGCACGTCGCCGAAGTTGGCCGCGATGCTGCACACGCGCGTGGCGTCGATGACCGAGAAAGCCTCGGCCCGCCCGCCCTTGACGTCGAACGACAGCACCGCGCCGCCATGGCCATTCTGCTGCCGCATCGCCAGTTCGTGCTGCGGGTGCGACGCCAGGCCCGGATGGTAGACGCGGGCCACCGCAGGGTGCGCCTCGAGCCAGTGCGCGAGCGCGAGCGTGCGCGCACTCTGGGTCAGCACACGCACCGACAGCGTCTCCAGCCCCTTGGCCACGACCCAGGCGTTGAACGGCGACAGGCTCATGCCGGCGCTGCGCATCACCGGGAACAGCTTCCCGCGCACGAGCGCGGTCGACGCGCACAGGGCACCGGCGCTGACGCGCCCCTGGCCGTCGAGGAACTTGGTGCCCGAGTGCATCACGATGTCGGCGCCGAACCGGACCGGCTGCTGGATCGCGGGCGAGCACAGGCAGTTGTCGACCGCCAGCAGTGCGCCGGCATCGTGCGCGATGTCGGCCAACGCCCGGATGTCGCAGACCTCGGTCACCGGGTTCGTCGGCGTCTCCGCGAACAGCAGCTTCGTCGTCGGCCGCAACGCGGCCTTCCACTCGGCCACGTCGGTCTGGCTGACGAAGCTCGTCTCGACGCCGAACTTGCCGAACTCGCCGGCCAGCAGCTTGATCGTCGAGCCGAACACGCTGCGCGAGCAGATCACGTGGTCGCCGGCCCTCAGCAGGCCCATCACCATCAGCAGGATCGCGCCCATGCCGCTGGCGGTACCGATGCAGTCCTCGGTGCCCTCGAGCGCCGCGAGCCGGCGCTCCATGATCGTCACGCTCGGGTTCGAGAAGCGGCTGTAGACGAAGGCCTCCTCCTCGTCGGCGAAACGGCGCGCCGCGGTCTCGGCGTCCGGGTGCACGAAGCAGCTCGTCAGATACAGCGCCTCCGAGTTCTCGCCATAGGGCGACGGCGGCAGTCCCTCGCGGATGGCCCGCGTCTCCAGCCGCGCGTCGGGCGGCAGGTCGATGCGTGGGATCGTCATGCCCGGTCCTCGATGCCCTGGAGCGCCAGACGCGAGCGGCCCGGGCCGTCCTCGTCGTCGGGCTGGCCGCGGCGCTGGGCCTCGATCGCGTCGAAGTCGCCGTCGCTGATGTCGCCGGTGACGTAGACGCCGTCGAAACACGACGCCTCGAAGCCGTCGAGTGACGGATTGAGCGCGCGCACGATGCGCTTCATCGCGTCCACATCCTGGTAGACGAGCGCATCGGCGCCGATGTACTCGCGGATCTCCTCGTTCGTGCGGCCATGCGCGATCAGTTCCTCGCGCGTCGGCATGTCGATGCCGTAGACGTTGGGGAATCGCACCGGCGGCGCGGCCGAGGCCATGTAGACCTTGTTCGCGCCGGCCTCGCGCGCCATCTGCACGATCTCCTTGCTCGTCGTGCCGCGCACGATGGAGTCGTCGACCAGCAGCACGTTGCGTCCCTTGAACTCGACGCCGATCGCATTGAGCTTCTGGCGCACGCTCTTCTTGCGCACCGCCTGCCCGGGCATGATGAAGGTGCGGCCGACGTAGCGGTTCTTGACGAAGCCCTCGCGGTAGG
>CAZQPN010000729.1:0-1638 GCA_964595215.1 uncultured Rubrivivax sp.
CACCTACAGCCTCCTGTACCGGCTGCGGACCACGGGCCTGCGCTTCGTCACGGTATACGGCCCCTGGGGCCGACCGGACTTGGCGCTGTTACTGTTCACCAAGGCGACCCTCGAAGGACGGCCGATCGACGTCTTCAACCACGGGAAGATGCAGCGCGACTTCACCTACATCGACGACATCGTCGAGGGCGTGATCCGCGTCAGCGACAAGCCCGCCGCGCCCGACCCCGCCTACCAGCCCGACGTCCCCGATCCGGCGACCAGCAACGTCCCGTTCCGGGTCTTCAACATCGGCAACCACCAGCCGGTGCCGTTGATGGACTACATCGGTGCACTCGAGCGCGCGCTCGGCCGGACCGCGCAGAAGAACTTCCTGCCGATGCAGGACGGCGACGTCCCGGCGACCTATGCGGACGTCGACGCGCTGAATGCCTGGGTCGGTTTCCACCCCGCCACCTCGATCGACGACGGCATCGCCCGCTTCGTCGACTGGTACCGCAGCTACCACGGCGTGTAGCCGCGGCGGCGGCCGCCGCGCTCAGCGCCAGTGCGGCGCGAGCAGTTCGTGCACCCAGCGCACCGGGATCGCGTAGCTGATCCCGCTCGGGTGGCTCAGCGCCGACTCGCGGCTGCCCTTGGTCAGCACCATGTTGACCACCGCCACCACTTCGCCGGTGTCGGCGTTGAGCACCGGGCCGCCGCTGTTGCCCGGGTAGGCGGTGGCGTCGAGCTGGTAGATGTCGAAGCCGCCCGCGCGGATCTGCGCCAGTGCGCGGGCGCCGAGCTGCGAGGCGTGCGCCGCAGGCAGCACGATGGCGGCGATCGACGAGACGATGCCGCGGTGCGTCACCGGCCGGAACCCCAGCACGCCGCCGATCGGAAAGCCCATCAGCGCCACCGGCTGGCCCTCGCGCACGCCCTCGGCCGCGCCCAGCGGCAGCGCCGGCAGCGGGGTGCCCTGCAGCCGCAGCAGCGCCAGGTCGTGCGCCGGGTCGCGCGCGATCACCTCGGCCATGCGCCAGTCCGCCCCGCCGCCGCCGGGCGCCGGGTGCAGTTGCAGCGCCCACTGCCTGATCTTGTCGTCGGCCACGACGTGCGCATTGGTCACCGCCAGCCTGCCGTCGCCGACGACGAACGCGCTGCCGCGGAAGGCGAAACGCGGGCTGGCCAGCGCATCGTAGCCGCCGATCGGAAGCACCGACGGCTTGCTGGCGGCGATCAGGTCGGCCAGGCCGGCAGCTTGCGCGCCGCCGCCGGATCCGACGGCAGCGATCGCCGTAGCCACCGCCGAGACGAGCGCTCGGCGGCGCGACAGCCGCGCAGGCACGGGCATCGCCATGGCGCTACAGCGCGAAGATCTTGCCGGGGTTCATGATGTTCTTCGGATCGAGCGCGCGCTTGACGCTGCGCATCAGCTCGATCGCGCCGGCACCGGCCTCGTCGACCAGGAAGCCCATCTTGTGCAGCCCGATGCCGTGCTCGCCGGTGCAGGTGCCTTCCAGCGCCAGCGCCCGCTGCACCATCTGCGTCGACAGGCGCTCGGCCGTCTCGCGCTCGGCGGCATCGCCGTCCTTGACGAGGTAGGCCAGATGGAAGTTGCCGTCGCCGACGTGGCCGACGATGTAGTAGGGCAGGCCC
>CAZQPN010000730.1:0-1637 GCA_964595215.1 uncultured Rubrivivax sp.
TCCCGGAAGTAAAGGAGGAGGGTCGGGCGCAGCCCGGCCCGGGGGACATGGAGGGGCAGGGTCCCCGTCGCCCTTGGCACGCACGGCCGACGTCCGCCGGCCATGACAGGCAGCGGCCCTTCGTGGAAGTCTGCAACGGGCCAGGCAAAGACACCCGGCCCCACCCTGCGTCCAAGGCCCCGAAGCGACTCGACGCCTTCTGCCCTCAGATCGCCCGCGCCGACCACGCCGCCTGCGGCACCGCCCGCAGGGCCGCCGTCAGGTGCGCGCTGTGGGCCAGCACCGGCACCACCGTCATGTTGACGAAGACCTGGATCGAGCGCTGCTTCTCCTCGCCCATCGCCAGGTCCGACGCCACGAACAGGCGGCCGGCGTCGACGCACAGCGGCAGCGTGCGGTAGCCCAGGGCCAGCCGCTGCGGCAGCAGCGCCAGCGCGGCCGGGTCGGCGGGGAAGCGGCTGACGTCGGCCACCGGGCAGCCCATCTTGTGCGCCAGCGCCGCGTCCAGCTGCGCCGGGCTGAGCAGCCGCAGGGCCACCAGCCGCTCGCCCAGCGGCCGCGTGTCGTCAAGCAGGCCCACCGCCTGCGCCAGCTGCGCCGGCGTCAGCAATCCGAGCGCCATCACCGCGTCGCCGATGCGCGGCACCGGCCGCTGGCGCATCGCCTGCGCCTGCGCCACCAGCGCCGCCGGCGTGGCGGCCCAGCTGCGCATCGCCAGCTCCAGCGCCGAGGGCGCCAGCTCGCACGCGCCGTTGGCCACGCGCGGCACGAAGACGCGCTGCAGCGCCTGGTCGTCGTCGACCGGCTCGAACAGGAACAGGCCCTCGGGCGACTCGACCACGCCGACGCTGCGCCCGGACAGCACCGCGCCCGGCACCTTGGGCTGCAGCGTGTAGGCGTGCTCGTGCGCGGCCAGCGGCAGCGGCTCGGCGGCGCGCTGCACGCCCTCCGCCGCCTCGGGGCGCAGCGGGTCCAGCAGCGTCAGGCGGCGCGTCTGGCGGAAGGTCAGCTCCACCGTCTGGCCGCGCGTGGCGGGGCCGCGGAAGCGGAAGCCGCCCCGGGCCGGCTCGAAGTCCAGCATCTCGCCCTGCTCGGTCTGGCCGTCGGTGGTCTCGACGCGGCAGGGCTGCGGCTGGTCGCTGGGCGCCGGCGTGGCGTGGTGCCAGGCGAACGGCGGCTTGGGCCAGCGCCAGCGGTCGGGATCGAGGTCGTCGAGGCCGAAGATCGGCGGGAAGCTGAGGGGCGGGTCGGTGGCGGGCATGCGGATGTGTCCGAGTGAAACCAGCGGACGCAGGCTAACGCATCCGGCGGCGCATGCAGAGGACATCCGCGGCGTCGGCGCGAGTTCAGCACGGCCAGGCGGGTTTCGTGTGGTTGGCAGGACGCGGCATCACTTTCGGCTCCGGGTGACCAAACCTGTCAACTCATGACAGCGGGCCAGCCGGCGAACTGACCAATCCTGTCGGGCGCCGTGCAAATCTCACGCCCGGAAGGCCGAAATCGGGTTGGCACGGCCCCTGCAAGAGAGCGTGTGTCCTCTATCCCCCAACCTGCACACCCAAGGAGCTGCAGATGAACATGAAGCGAGTCCAACAGGGTTTCACCCTGATCGAACTGATGATCGTCGTGGCGATCAT
>CAZQPN010000731.1:0-1633 GCA_964595215.1 uncultured Rubrivivax sp.
GCGGCAGCGGCACCGGCAAGTCGGTGCTGCTGCGCGAGATCATCGGCCTGCAGCGCCCCACCGCCGGTCGGCTGCGCCTGTTCGGCACCGACATGTGGGCCGACCCGCCGGCGGCGGTGGACGCCGCGCGGCGGCGCTTCGGCATGATGTTCCAGGACGGCGCGCTGTTTTCGTCGCTGACGGTGGCGCAGAACATCGCGGTGCCGCTGCGCGAGCACACCCGGCTGGGCCGCGACACCATCGACGCACTCGTCGCGCTGCGCCTGGCGCAGGCCGGGCTGGCGCCGGAGGTCGGATCGAAGCGGCCGAGCGAGCTGTCCGGCGGCATGCGCAAGCGCGCGGCGATCGCACGCGCGATCGCGCTCGAGCCGGAGATCCTGTTCCTCGACGAGCCGACCTCGGGCCTGGACCCGATCACCGCGCGCGCCTTCGACCGCCTGGTGCGATCGCTCGTCGACGACCTGGGGCTGACGGTGCTCGTCGTCACGCACGACCTTGACACCCTGCTCGGCGTCGTCGACCGCGTGATCGTGCTGTCGCGCGGCCACGTGCTGGCCGACGGCACGGTGCCGCAGGTGATGGCCACCGACGATCCGTGGGTGCGCGAGTACTTCTCCGTCCGTAGAATGGCCGACGAAGGATCCCGCCATGGAAGCTGACGCGCGCTACACCTGGGTCGGCGCCGGCGTGCTGGCGCTGGTGGCCGCGCTCGTCGCCGGCCTGCTGTGGCTGCAGGACGTCGGCGGCGCGGGCAACGCTCAGCGCTTCGCGATCGACTTCGAGGAGCAGGCGCTCGACGGCCTGGAGATCGGCGGCACGGTGCTGCTGCGCGGCATCAAGGTCGGCCGCGTCGAGGCCGTCAGACTGTCCGAAGCCGCGACCAACCGCGTGCGCGTGGGCATCCGCGTCGACGGCGGCGTGCCGGTGCACGTCAACACCGCGGCCGTCATCACGCGCAACTTCGTCACCGGCATCGCCGCCGTCACGCTGGTCACGGGCGAGCCCGCCGGCCCGCGGCTGACCGAGGTGCCCGAGGGCGAGCGTGTGCCACTGATCGCCGAGGGCCGCTCCGACCTGCAGGAGATCGCCGGCCGCGTCAACAAGGTCGGCGAGATGGCCTCGGTGGCGCTCAACAACCTGAACCAGCTGATCGACAAGGACAACCGCGAGGCGCTCACCACGACGCTGCACAACCTGCGCGTCTTCAGCGACGGGTTGAACGACCGCCTGCCGGCGCTGGACCGCACGCTGGCCCAGGCCGGCCGCGCGGCCGACGCCTTCGACCGCGCGGCGGCCGGGCTGTCGGAGGCAAGCGCGCGCATCGCCGCCACCGTCGAGCGCGGCGGCGAGGGCGTGGACCGCACGCTCGGCGAGGCCGACGCGACGCTGGTGGCCACGCGTGCCGCGCTGCAGCAGATGACCGCCACCGCCGAGGCGCTGCAGGCACAGGTGGCCGGCACCAGCGCGCGGCTGGAGGACGCGGCGGTGCGCGTCGACGACCAGGTCGGCGCAGCGCTGGCCGACCTGCGGCTCAGCCTGGAAGCGAGGACGAGCGGGGGCGACCGCCAGCGCGACCCCCGCGGCGCGCGGCGGGGCCCGGCCACGACGCAGCGCGGCCCCGGCCCGGTGGAGC
>CAZQPN010000732.1:0-1631 GCA_964595215.1 uncultured Rubrivivax sp.
TGAACACGAGGTCGCTGGCGGCCTGGAAGGCGGCGCTGGCCTTGAAGTCGGGCGCCATCGGGCGGTAGGCCGGGTCGCTGGCGTTCTGCTGGTCGACGACCTTGGCCATGCGCTTGAGCGTGGCCGTGACCTGGGCCTTGGTGACCACGCCGTGCGCCAGCCAGTTGGCCATGTGCTGGGAGCTGATGCGCAGCGTCGCGCGGTCTTCCATCAGGCCGACGTCGTGGATGTCGGGCACCTTCGAGCAGCCCACGCCCTGGTCGACCCAGCGCACGACGTAGCCGAGGATGCCCTGGGCGTTGTTGTCCAGCTCCTGCTGGCGATCGGCGTCGCTCCACTTGGGCTTCTTGGCCACGGGGATGGTCAGCAGGTCGTTCAGGATCGCGTCGCGCTCGCGGATCTCGCCGTTCGAGATGTCGGCCTTCTCGAGCGCCTTCTGTGCCTTGAACACGTCCACCTGGTGGTAGTGCAGCGCGTGCAGCGTGGCTGCCGTCGGGCTCGGCACCCAGGCGGTGTTGGCACCCGCCTTCGGGTGGGAGATCTTCTGCTGCAGCATCGCGGCCATCAGGTCGGGCATGGCCCACATGCCCTTGCCGATCTGTGCCCGGCCGCGCAGCCCGCAGGCCAGCCCGACCAGCACGTTGTTGCGCTCGTAGGCCTGGATCCAGGGCGTCGTCTTCATGTCGCCCTTGCGCAGCATCGGGCCCGCCTGCATCGCGGTGTGCATCTCGTCGCCGGTGCGGTCGAGGAAGCCTGTGTTGATGAAGGCCACGCGCGCCTTCGCTGCGGCGATGCAGGCCTTCAGGTTGACGCTGGTGCGGCGCTCCTCGTCCATGATGCCGAGCTTGACGGTGTGCAGCGGCAGGCCGAGCAGCTGCTCGACACGACCGAAGAGCTCGTCGGCGAAGGCGACTTCGGCCGGCCCGTGCATCTTGGGCTTGACGATGTAGATGCTGCCGGCGCGGCTGTTGCGGCGGCTCTTCAGGTCCTGCATCGAGATCGCGACCGTGACGACGGCGTCCATGATCCCTTCCGGGATCTCTCTCGAATCGTCGCCCCACAGGATGGACGGGTTCGTCATCAGGTGGCCGACGTTGCGCACGAACAGCAGCGAGCGCCCGTGCAGCGTCACCGGCTGGCCGTCCGGCCCGGTGTAGACGCGGTCGGGGTTGAGCGCGCGCGTGAAGGTGCTGCCGCCCTTGCTGACCTGCTCGGTCAGCGTGCCGTCGAGGATGCCCAGCCAGTTGCCGTAGGCCTGGACCTTGTCCTCGGCGTCGACGACGGCGACCGAGTCCTCGAGGTCGAGGATGGTCGACAGCGCCGACTCGAGCACCAGGTCGCAGACGCCGGCCGGGTCGCCCTGGCCGATCGGCCTCGAACGGTCGATGCGGATGTCCAGGTGCAGCCCGTGGTGCACCAGCAGCACGCCCGAGGGCGCGGCTGCGTCGCCCTGATGGCCGACGAACTGCCTGGGGTTCCTCAGGCCGACGGTGCGGCCGTCCTTCAGCGTCGCCTGCAGCGCGCCGCCGGCCACCGCGTAGCCGGTGCTGTCGACGTGCGAGCCCTTGGCCAGCGGCGCGCAGCGGTCCAGCACGTGGCGCGCGTACGCGATCACCTTGGCGCCGCGCACC
>CAZQPN010000733.1:0-1628 GCA_964595215.1 uncultured Rubrivivax sp.
CATCGTGCGTGAAGAGATCCGCATGCAGAGCGTGCGCGCGAAGATGGCCGAACCCGGTTATGGCTGGGTGCGCGTGAGCCAGTTCCAGGACCGCACCGTCGACGACTTCGTGAAGAAGGTCGACGAGCTGTACAAGCAGGACCCGAACCTGAAGGGCTTGGTGCTCGACCTGCGCAACGACCCCGGCGGCCTGCTCGACGGTGCCATCGCGCTGTCGGCGGCCTTCCTGCCGGCCGACGTGGTGGTCGTCACCACCAACGGCCAGCTCGCCGAGTCTCGCGCCACCTTCCGCGCCAGCCCCGAGTTCTACGCCCGTCGTGGCGGCGCCGACCCGCTGCGCCGCCTGCCGGCGGCCTTGAAGACGGTGCCGCTGGTGGTGCTGGTCAACGAAGGATCGGCCTCGGCCAGCGAGATCGTCGCCGGCGCGCTGCAGGACCACAAGCGCGCCACCATCATGGGCGCGCAGACCTTCGGCAAGGGCTCGGTGCAGACGGTGCGACCGCTCGGCCCTGACACGGCACTGAAGATCACCACCGCACGCTACTACACGCCGACCGGCCGTGCGATCCAGGCCAAGGGCATCGTGCCGGACATCTGGCTCGACGAGACGGCCGAGGGCAACGTCTTCTCGGCGCTGCGCATGCGCGAGGCCGATCTCGACAAGCACCTCCAGGGGGCCGACGAGAAGAGCGACGGTGCGCGCGCCAAGGCGCGCGACGAGGCACGGCGCAAGCTCGAGGAGCAGATCGCTCAGGGCCAGTCGGCACCCAAGCCGCTGCCGGAGTTCGGCAGTGCCGAGGACTTCCCGCTGCAGCAGGCGCTCAACCAGTTGCGCGGCCTGCCTGTCGTCGCGAGCAAGACGATGACCGAGCGCAAGGCCGAGGTCGACGCCGACAAGCGCTGACCGGCGAACGGCCGGTTCTCGCGGGCGAGGGTCGGGGCCGGTCGCCCGATCGGGGGACGTCCGGCCGGGGAGTAACCGCGCGTCGTCAGCCGCCGCGGCCGACCCAGGCCTGCCAGGTCAGCAGGCCCAGACAGGTCGCGCCGAGCGCGCCGACGAGGTGCGTGCCGACGGCCGCCATCGCCCACGCCATCCGACCCTGCTGCAGCAGGAGCACGACCTCGGCCGAGAAGGTCGAGAACGTCGTCAGGCTGCCGAGGAAGCCCGTGACCAGCAGGAGCCGCCACTCGGGTGGCAAGCCGGGCTGGCCTGCGATCGCGCCGAGGGCCAGCCCCATCAGGTAGCCGCCCGCGACGTTCGCGACCAACGTGCCGGGCGGCAGCGTCGGGAACAGTCCGTTCAGCGCCACCGCCAGCCCCCAGCGGGTCAGCGCGCCGGCCGTCGCCCCGACCGCCACCGCGACGACCGCGCCGAGCATCGAAGACATCGTCCAAGCCCTCCATGGCGGCTCGCACCGCAGAGCCATCGCCGACCGCGCGCCTCAGGCGGCCTCGCCGTGAGGGTCGGCGCACGCCCCTCCAGCGGGAACGTCGCTGCCAGCGGCGCAGCGCCCGCGCCGCGGAAAAGGAAAAGCCCGGACCGACGGATCGGACCGGGCTTTCCAGGTTTGGCGCGGCTGGCAGGAATCGAACCCACGACCCCTTGGTTCGTAGCCAAGTACTCTATC
>CAZQPN010000734.1:0-1627 GCA_964595215.1 uncultured Rubrivivax sp.
GTACTTCGAGAAGCCGCGCACCACGGTCGGCTGGAAGGGCCTGATCAACGACCCCTATCTGGACGGCAGCTTCCGCATCCACGAGGGCCTGCGCATCGCGCGCCAGCTGCTGGTCGACATCAACCGCCTGGGCGTGCCGGCCGGCAGCGAGTTCCTCGACACCATCAGCCCGCAGTACATCGGCGACCTGATCAGCTGGGGCGCGATCGGCGCGCGCACCACCGAAAGCCAGGTGCACCGCGAGCTCGCCAGCGGGCTTTCGGCGCCGATCGGCTTCAAGAACGGCACCGACGGCAACCTGAAGATCGCCTGCGACGCGATCCAGGCCGCCGGCAAGCCGCACCACTTCCTGTCGGTGCACAAGAACGGCCAGGTCGCGATCGTCTCGACGAACGGCAACAAGGACTGCCACGTCATCCTGCGCGGCGGCAAGGCGCCGAACTACGACGCCGACAGCGTCGCCGCGGCCTGTGCCGAGATGGAGGCGGCCAAGCTGCCGTGCCGGCTGATGATCGACTGCAGCCACGCCAACAGCTCGAAGCAGCACCAGCGGCAGGTCGAGGTCGCGGCCGACATCGCCGGCCAGCTCGCCGGCGGCAGCCGCTGCATCTTCGGCGTCATGGTCGAGAGCCACCTCGAGGGCGGGGCGCAGAAGTTCACGCCGGGCAAGGACGACCCGGCGGCACTGAAGCCCGGGCAGAGCATCACCGACGCCTGCATCGGCTGGGACGACTCGGTGGGCGTGCTGCGTACGCTGGCCGAAGGGGTGAAGGCGCGTCGGCGGGCCTGAGCGGAAGACCGACATCGCTGGCCCTCGGGCCCCGAGATCGGGGCCGGCGGCCGGCGTGCGCGTGGGCGTTCAACCGGCCGCGCCGACCAGGATCGCCCGGAAGTCGTTGACGTTGGTCAGCGTCGGCCCGGTGACGACGCTGTCGCCCAGGGCTTCGAAGAAACCGTGGCCGTCGTTGTCGGCCAGCCGCTCGGCCGGGTTCAGCCCGGCGGCCCAGGCGCGCGCCAGGGTGTCGGGCGTGATCACGGCACCGGCGATCTCCTCCTGGCCGTCGACGCCGTCGGTGTCGCCGGCCAGCGCGTGGATGCGCGGGTGGTCGCGCAGCGCCAGCGCCATCGCCAGCAGGCACTCGACGTTGCGGCCGCCGCGGCCCGTGCCGCGCACCGTGACGGTGGTCTCACCGCCGGACAGCAGCACGCAGGGGGCGGCGAAAGGCTCGCCACGGTCGGCGACCTGCCTGGCGATGCCCGCGAGCACCGTGCCGACGTCTCTCGCCTCGCCTTCCAGAGCATCACCGAGGATGTATGCGCTCACTCCGACGTCGCGAGCGACGGCCGCGGCCGCCTCCAGCGCCAGCTGCGGCGCGGCGACGATGCGGGTCTCGATGTCCGCCAGGCGCGCATCGCCCGGCTTGACCGACTCGCCGCGGCCGCTCTCCAGCAGCTCGCGCACCGGCGCCGGCAGCTCGATGCCGTAGCGGCGCACGATCGCCAGCGCGTCGGTGCAGGTCGTCGGGTCGGGCACGGTGGGGCCGCTGGCGATGTCGATCGGGTCGTCGCCCGGCACGTCGGAGATCAGCAGCGTGAGCATCCGCGCCGGGTGGCAGGCCGCGGCGAG
>CAZQPN010000735.1:0-1622 GCA_964595215.1 uncultured Rubrivivax sp.
ACCCGGTGCACTTCGGCCTCATCGTCACGCTCAACCTCGGCATCGGCCAGCAGACGCCGCCGGTGGCCAGCGTGCTGATGGCGTCCTGTTCGATCGCCAAGGCCGACATGTGGAAGGTCACGCGCGTCAACCTGCCGTTCATCGGCATCCTGCTGGCAACGCTGCTGCTCGTGACCTACGTGCCGGCGGTGCCGATGTTCCTGGTCGAATACTTCTACCGCTGAGCGCCGCGATGAGCGAGCAGACGATCCGCGTCGACCGCGACGGTGCCATCGCCACCGTCGTGCTCAACCGTCCCGACAAGCTCAACGCGCTGACCAAGCCGATGTGGCAGCGTCTGGGCGAGGCCATGCGCGAGCTCTCGGGCGACGACACGCTGCGCTGCGTCGTGATCCGCGGGGCCAGCGGCCCCGACGGCCGCAAGGCCTTCGCGCCCGGCAACGACATCGCCGAGTTCGCCACCGAGCGCCGCGACTTCGCCCAGGGCAAGGCCTACGGCGCGGTGCTGCACGGCGCCTTGGGCGCGATCGCCGACTGCCGCCACCCCGTCGTCGCGCTGATCGAAGGCGTGTGCGTCGGCGGCGGGCTGGAGATCGCGGCGCTGGCCGACCTCCGCATCTGCGGCGCATCGAGCCGCTTCGGCGTGCCGATCAACCGGCTCGGCCTGGTGATGGCGCACGCCGAGCTGGCCGCGCTGGTGCGTCTGGCCGGGCGCGCGGTGGCGCTGGAGATGCTGCTGGAAGGGCGCGTCTTCGGCGCGCAGGAGGCGCTGGACAAGCGGCTCGTGCACCGCGTTGTGCCCGACGACCGGGTCGAGGCCGAGGCCTATGCCAGCGCGCACCGCATCGCCGCCGGCGCGCCGCTGGTCGCGCGCTGGCACAAGCAGTTCCTGCGCGAGCTGGAGCGCGGCACGCCGCTGACCGAGGCCGAGCGCGACGAGGGCTTCCGCTGCTACGACAGCGAGGACTTCCGTATCGGGGTCGCCGCCTTCCTGGACAAGTCGGCGCCGGTGTTCGTCGGCCGATGAGCGCGCCGAGTTCGCCCGGCGCTCGTCCTGGAGCGCGCAGCGCGTGAGGATCATCCCGTGACGGCGACGTTCGGGGCCGCGTCGCGATGACGCCGACGCGCGCCACCACCACGGCCGCCAGCGGCCCGCTCGCCGGCGTCGTCGTGCTGGAGCTCGCCCAGATCATGGCCGGCCCGAGCTGCGGCGCGCTGCTCGCCGACCTGGGCGCCGACGTCATCAAGGTCGAGCGCATGCCCGGCGGCGACGACACGCGGCGCTACGCCGAGCCGAGCGTGAACGGCGAGTCGGCCGCCTTCATGATGATGAACCGCAACAAGCGCGGCATCGCGGTCGACCTCAAGACCGAGGGAGGTCGCGCCGTGCTGCAGCGGCTGGCCGCACGCGCCGACGTGCTGGTCGAGAACTACCGGCGCGGCGCGCTGGACCGCCTGGGGCTGGGCTTCGAGGCGCTGCGCGCGCTGAACCCGGCGCTCGTCTACTGCGCGATCTCGGGCTACGGGCGCAGCGGCCCGGCGGCCGACAAGGGCGGTTTCGACCTCGTCGCGCAGGGCGTCTCGGGGCTGATGAGCATCACCGGCGAGCCGGGCCGGCCGCC
>CAZQPN010000736.1:0-1622 GCA_964595215.1 uncultured Rubrivivax sp.
TGCTGGTGGTGTCGGAGGAGCTCGAGGAGCTGTTCGAGATCAGCGACCGCCTGCTCGTGATCGCCAAGGGGCGGGTGTCGCCGTCGATCGCCGCGCGCGATGCGACGATCGAGCACATCGGGCAGTGGATGTCCGGCCTCTGGGACGAGGGCAGGGACGACGACGGCAAGCCGGCGGCCGCGCGCTCACGACCCGCCAAGGCGGCGGCCCATGCCGCGGCTTGAGGCCCGTCACGAGCCGTCGCGCGCGATGGCGCTGGCGTCGCCGCTGATCGCGCTCGCGCTGACGGCATTGCTGGCCGCCGTACTGTTCGCCGCGCTGGGCAAGGACCCGGTGCGCGGGCTGGCCGTCTTCTTCGTCGAGCCGCTGAACGGCGCGCGTGCCGTCAGCGAGGTGCTGCTCAAGGCCACGCCGCTGGTGCTTTGCGCGCTCGGGCTGGCGATCTGCTACCGCTCCAACGTCTGGAACATCGGTGCCGAGGGCCAGCTGCTGCTGGGCGCGGTGGCCGGCGGCGGCGTCGCGCTGTGGCTGGCGCCCTACGGCGAGGGGCTGCCGCGCGGCGCGCTGGTGCCCGTCGTGCTGGTGGCCGGCGCGCTTGGCGGCATGGCCTGGGCGGCGATCACCGCGCTGCTGCGCGACCGCTTCAACGCCAGCGAGATCCTGGTCAGCCTGATGCTGGTCTACGTCGCGCAGCAGCTCGTCAACTACCTCGTCTTCGGGCCGTGGAAGGACCCGGCGGGCTTCAACTTCCCGCAGACACCGCGCTTCGACCCGGCGACCTGGCTGCTGCCGATGTGGCCCGGCACGCGGCTGCACTGGGGTGCGGCGCTGGTGCCGCTGGCGGTGGCGGCGGTCTGGGTGTTCCTGTTCCGCTCGCTGCGCGGCTTTGCGCTGCAGGTTGGCGGGCTGGCGCCGGCGGCGGCCCGCTACGCCGGCTTCTCGTCGCGCGCGGCGCTGTGGATCGCGTTGCTGGCCGCCGGCGGCCTCGCGGGGCTGGCCGGCGCGATGGAGGCCGCCGGCCCGCTGCGCCAGCTGACGCCGCACATCTCCACCGGCATCGGCTTCACCGCCATCATCGTGTGCTTCGTCGGCCGGCTGCACCCCCTGGGCATCGTGCTGGCCGGCGTGCTGCTGTCGATGATGCTGATCGGTGGCGAGCTGGCGCAGTCGCGTCTGGGGCTGCCGAACGCCCTGTCCTACGTCTTCCAGGGCCTGCTGCTGTTCCTGCTGCTGGCCTGCGACACGCTGATCGCCTACCGCGTGCGCTGGGCGGCCGGGGTGCGGACGTGACCCGGCGCCGGGCCGCTCCAAGCCGGGTCGATCCCCCTCGGGGGGGCGGGCGCGCAGCGCCCTTGGGGGCCGCATGAACGAAGCCGCGCTGCTGATCGCCGCCACCATCGCGTCGGGCACGCCGCTCGCGCTGGCCGGCCTCGGCCTGCTGCTGGGCGAGAAGGCCGGCGTGCTCAACCTCGGCGCCGAGGGGATGATGCTGGTGGCCGCGATCGCGGGCTTCGCGACCGCCTTCGCGACCGGCAGCGACACCCTGGCCTTCGCCGCCGGCGCGGGCGCCGGCGCGCTGATGGCGCTGGCCTTCGGCGTGCTGGTGATCTGGCTGAACACCA
>CAZQPN010000737.1:0-1618 GCA_964595215.1 uncultured Rubrivivax sp.
CAATAGTCGTTCCAGCGCCAGGCGTCGAACTCCGGGTGGTCGGTGGCGCGCAGGTTCATGTCGCTGTCGCGGCCGACCAGCCGCAGCAGATACCAGATCTGCTTCTGCCCGCGATAGTGGCCGCGCGCGTCGCGCCGGATGAAGTGGTCGGGCACCTCGTAGCGCAGCCAGTCGCGCGTGCGGGCGAGGATCTGCACGTGCTCGGGTTTCAGGCCCACTTCCTCGTGCAGCTCACGGAACATCGCCTGCTCGGGCGTCTCGCCGTACTTGATGCCACCCTGCGGAAACTGCCACGAGTGCGTGCGCAGCCGTTTGCCCCAGAAGACCTGGTTGCGAGCGTTGAGCAGGATGATGCCGACGTTGGGCCTGAAGCCCTCCCTGTCGAGCATAATCTGACCCCGATTCTTGAATTGCGTCCATCTTGCACCGCAAGCGTGCAGCCCTGCAAGAGGGAAAGCCCCGCGACGCATCCGCGCCTGACCGCGCTCCCGGCCTGCCTGCCTCTTCGCACCCGATGAAAGCCTCCCGTTTCTTCGTCAGCACCCTGAAGGAAGCGCCGGCCGACGCCGAAGTCGTCAGCCACCGGCTGATGATGCGCGCCGGCCTGATCAAGCGCCTGTCGGCCGGCATCTACAACTACATGCCGATGGGGCTGCGCGTGATCCGCAAGGTCGAGGCCATCATCCGCGAGGAGATGACCCGCGCCGGCGCGGTCGAGCTGCTGATGCCGGTCGTGCAGCCGGCCGAGCTGTGGCAGGAGACCGGCCGCTTCGACAAGATGGGCCCCGAGCTGTTGCGCGTGAAGGACCGCCACGGGCGCGACTTCATCATCCAGCCGACGAGCGAGGAGGTCATCACCGACATCGCGCGCCAGGAGCTGCGCAGCTACAAGCAGCTGCCGCGCAATTTTTATCACATCCAGACCAAGTTCCGTGACGAGCGCCGGCCGCGCTTCGGCGTCATGCGCGGGCGCGAGTTCACGATGAAGGACGCCTACTCCTTCGACCGCGACCAGGACGCCGCACTGAAGAGCTACCAGGCGATGTACGCGGCCTATGGCGCCATCTTCGACCGCTTCGGCCTGCAGTACCGCGCCGTCGCAGCCGACACCGGCGCCATCGGCGGCGATGCGTCGCACGAATTTCAGGTCATCGCCGACACCGGGGAGGACGCGCTCGTCTACTGTCCCGGCAGCGACTACGCCGCCAACATCGAGCTCGCCGAGGCGCTGGCCCCGACCACGCCGCGCGCGGCGCCGGCGCAGGCCATGCAGACCGTGCCGACGCCCGGCAAGGCCACCTGCGAGGACGTGGCCGAGCTGCTGGGCCTGCCGCTGGCGCGCACCGTGAAGTCGCTGGTGCTGGCCACCGACGCGAAGGACGAGGCCGGCGACATCACCGGCACCACGGTGTGGCTGCTGCTGGTGCGCGGTGACCACAGCCTGAACGAGATCAAGGCCGGCAAGCTCGAAGGACTGAAGGCGGGCTTCCGCTTCGCCACGGCGGCCGAGATCGACCAGCACTTCGGCTGCAAGCCAGGCTACCTGGGGCCGTTGAAGACACGCAAGCCGGTCAGGCTGGTGGCCGACCGCACGGTGGCGGCCATGAGCGACTTCATC
>CAZQPN010000738.1:0-1614 GCA_964595215.1 uncultured Rubrivivax sp.
TTCAACCTGTTCTTCGAGAACAGCACGCGCACGCGCACGACCTTCGAGATCGCCGCCAAGCGGCTGTCGGCCGACGTCATCAACCTCGACATCGCGCGCAGCTCGACCGCCAAGGGCGAGAGCCTGCTCGACACCATCGCCAACCTGTCGGCGATGCAGGCCGACATGTTCGTCGTGCGCCACAGCGAGAGCGGCGCGCCCTACCTGATCGCCGAGCACTGCGCGCCGCACGTGCACGTCGTCAACGCCGGCGACGGCCGCCACGCGCACCCGACGCAGGCGCTGCTCGACATGTACACGATCCGCCACTTCAAGCACGACTTCCGCCAGCTCACGGTGGCGGTGGTGGGCGACATCGTGCACTCGCGCGTGGCGCGCTCGGACATTCACGCGCTGACGACGCTGGGCGTGCCGGAGATCCGCGCCGTCGGCCCGCGCACGCTGGTGCCGGGCGACCTGGCGCAGATGGGCGTGCGCGTGATCCACGACATGGCCGAGGGCGTGCGCGGCGCCGACGTCGTCATCATGCTGCGGCTGCAGAACGAGCGCATGAGCGGTGCCATGCTGCCGAGCGCGGGCGAGTTCTTCAAGCGCTTCGGGCTCACCGCCGAGAAGCTGGCGTTGGCCAAGCCGGACGCCATCGTCATGCACCCGGGGCCGATCAACCGCGGCGTCGAGATCGCCTCCGATGTCGCCGACGGCCGCGCCAGCGTGATCCTGCCGCAGGTGACCTTCGGCATCGCGGTGCGCATGGCGGTGATGTCCATCATCGCCGGCAACGAAGCCTGAGGGCGGGTCAAGACATGGAACGCATCCTGATCACCGGCGGCCGCGTGGTCGACCCTGCCTCGGGCCGCGACGAGGCGGCCGACGTCGCCGTCGCCGGCGGCCGCATCGTCGCCATCGGCGCCGTGCCCGCGGACTTCCAGCCCGACCGCCGCATCGACGCCGCCGGCTGCGTCGTCGCCCCCGGCCTGGTGGATCTGGCCGCGCGCCTGCGCGAGCCGGGCATGGAGCACGAAGGCCTGCTCGAGAGCGAGCTCGCGGCCGCGGCCGCCGGCGGCGTCACCAGCCTTGTCTGCCCGCCCGACACCGACCCGCCGCTCGACGAGCCGGGACTCGTCGAGATGCTGAAGTTCCGCGCCCGCAAGCTCAGCCGCTGCCGGCTATTCCCGCTCGGCGCGCTGACGCGCGCGCTGGCCGGCGAGGTGCTGACCGAGATGGCCGAGCTGACCGAGGCCGGCTGTGTCGGCTTCTCGCAGGCCGAGATCCCGGTCACGAACACCCAGATCCTGATGCGCGCGCTGCAGTACGCCGCCACCTACGGCTACACGGTGTGGCTGCGGCCGCAGGACCGCTGGCTGGGCGGTGGCGTGGCCGCCAGCGGCGCGGTCGCCACGCGCCTGGGGCTGACCGGCGTGCCGGTGGCGGCCGAGACGATCGCGCTGCACACCATCTTCGAGCTGATGCGGGTGACCGGCGCGCGCGTGCACCTGTGCCGGCTGTCGAGCGCCGCTGGCGTCGCGGCGCTGCGCGCGGCCAAGGCCGAGGGCCTGCCGGTGACGGCCGACGTCAGCATCAACTCGCTGCACCTGACCGACGTCGACATCGGCT
>CAZQPN010000739.1:0-1613 GCA_964595215.1 uncultured Rubrivivax sp.
CGACGCGCCGCCGGCTTCACGCTGATCGAGTTGATGATCACGGTGGCCGTGGTCGCGATCCTGGCGGCGGTGGCGTACCCAAGCTATACGGACTACATCCGTCGCAGCCACCGGGCCGATGCGCAGAGCTTCCTGCAGGAGGTCGCGGCGCGACAACAGCAGTTCCTGCTCGACCGGCGGGCCTTCGCCGAGAATGCCGACGTCGAGGCGCTGCCGACCGCCGTGTCGCCGGGCCTGGGGCTCACCATCCCGGCGAACGTGAAGGCGCGCTACGACATCGTCAACGCGCCAAACAACGCTGCCAACCCGCCGGCCTTCGTCGCCACCGCGACGCCGAAGGGCGACCAGGCCAAGGACCCGTGCAAGGCACTGTCGATCGACCAGGCCGGCACCAAGACCAAGACCGGCGCGGGGAACTGCTGGTGATGGACCGCCCGACGTCCGCCGCGTCGCGCGGCTTCACGCTGATCGAGGCGATGACGGTGGTCGCGCTGCTGGCCATCGTCGCCGCCATCGCCGCGCCGAGCTTTCGCAGCTTCATCGGCACGATGAACACCAAGGCCGTCGCCTTCGACCTCATCGCCGACCTGGCCTACGCGCGCTCGGAGGCGATCAAGCAAAACACGACGGTGACCGTGGCGCCGGCCGGTGGCGCCTGGGCCAACGGCTGGACGGTGGCCGCCGGCGCCGACGTGCTGCGCCAGCACGACCCGCTGGCGCCGACGATCGCTGTCAGTGCCGCAACCGTGACCTTCCGCCCCAACGGCCGCCTGGGTACGGACGTCGATCCGGCGCTGCTGAAGTGGAGCGTCACCTCCAGCGTGTCCGGCGTCACCCCGCGCTGCGTCGTCATCGGTCTGACCGGGGCGGCGCGATCGGAGAACAAGTCATGCTGATGGACTTTCTCGCGTCCAGGCCGGTCCCCGGCAGGCGGCGCCGCCAGCGCGGCTTCTCGATGATCGAGATCCTGGTCACGCTCGTCATCACCGCCTTCGGCCTGCTCGGCCTGGCCGGCTTCGTGACGCGCGCCACCGCGATGGGCTTCGAGACCAGCCAGCGCGCTCGCGCCGCGTCGCTGCTGATCGATATGGGCAACCGGATCGCCAACAACAAGGCCAACGCCGCCGACTACGTTGGCGCGGCGGTCTACGGCGCGGCGGTGAACAACGACTGCAATGCTGCGCCGAACACGTTGGCGAGCCGCGACCTGTGCGAATGGAACAACCTGCTCGTCGGCACCCAGGACGCGCTGGGCGCCGGTGCGGCAGCGGCAGGACTGACCTTCCGCGGCTGCGTCACCCAGCCGAACCCGCTTGATCCGCTCTTCGTCGTCACCGTCGCCTGGGGCGCCACCGTGCCCGGCATCCCGCCGGCCGACCTCTGCGCGCAGGGGGTGTTCGGCGACGAGAGCTTCCGACGCATCCTGCGCACCCAGGTGCGCGTGCCCGACCTGACCGCATGATGCAGATGCTCCGCCCCCCACCACGCGCGCTGGCGCGACTCCCCGCTCGAATCGCGCGGGCCCGGCGGCCGCGTGGCTTCACGCTGGTTGAAGTGATGGTCGCGCTGGCCATCGGCACGCTGATCCTGGCCGCGCTGGCGGTGCTGTTCTC
>CAZQPN010000740.1:0-1612 GCA_964595215.1 uncultured Rubrivivax sp.
GGCTGAAGTCCTGGGCCATGCGCACCAGCGCGTCGTACGCCGCCTGGTCGCCGTGCGGGTGGAAGCGGCCGAGCACGTCGCCGACCACGCGTGCGCTCTTGACCGGCTTGGGCGCGCCCGAGGCGCCGTAGCCCAGCCCCATGCGCTGCATCGCGTAAAGGATGCGTCGCTGCACAGGCTTGTTGCCGTCGCAGACATCGGGCAGCGCGCGCCCCTTGACGACCGACAGCGCGTACTCGAGGTAGGCGCGCTCGGCATAGGCCGACAGCGTCAGCGCGTCGGCGGGCTCGCCGCGGTCGTCGGCCGGCAGATCGAAGAGGTCGGGCATCGGGAGGTGGGCGCTGGTCGGCACGACGGGAAACCGCGCATTTTCGCTCACTGGCGCCAGCCACCCGATGCCGCCCGACGGCAATGGCACGCCGCCTGGAGCACGGATACGAAGACGAATTCGGTCGTCGTACCGGCGGCTTCGGACCGGACGCCCCTTTGCGGCCCGATGCTGACCTTCGGCGACTGCTTCATGGATGCGGGGCACCTGCGCGCGAGCCGAGGACGCGAGCCGAGGACAGCGGACGCCCGCATTGGTCTGCATCGGCCCGAGCAGCGTCATAGACCCGATGACCACTCTCACACGGTCGACCTCAAGCAAGGATGCGCGAGTGTGAGGCGGCTGGTCAGCCCGCCACGCCCGGCCTAACATCTGCAGCCATGTCCTACGTCCCGCTGATCGTCGCGGATCCGGCCCAGCGCGCCGCGCGCAGCGAAGCCGAGGGCCGTGAGGTCTATGCGCGCATGCAGCGCTTCGGCGACGCACTGGCGGCCGAGGGCAAGCTCGCGGCGGTGGAGTCGCTGGCGCACCAGGACGGCGCCATGAGGGTCAGCCGCGCCGGCGTCGTCGACGGGCCCTTCACCGGGGTCGAGGAAATGGTCGGCGGCTTCTTCCTGTTGCGCGGTGTCGAGCGCGACGAGGCGCTGGCGATCGCGCGCCGCTGCCCGGCCGCCGAATGGGCCACCGTCGAGGTGCGCGCGCTGGCGCCCTGTTTCGACGACGGGTCGCGCTGATCAGGGTTTGTCCGGAGGCGGCCGCGGTCGAAACCGGGCGCGCAGTGCACCGCCAGCACCTGGTCCTGCGCCGGCAGAGTGACCTCGGCGCAGGCCGCCTCGAGGGCGTCGAACACGCGCGCCAGGCTCTCGTAGAGCCGCTGCCCTCCGGGCGTGGTCCGCACCCGACGGTGGCTGCGCTCGAACAGTGGCCGGCCGAAGTGGCGCTCGAGGTCGCGCATCTGGTGGCTGACGGCCGAGGCGCTCAGGTACAGCGCGTCGGCCGCCAGCGCAAAGCTCTGCAGGCGCGCGGCGACCTCGAAAGTGCGCAGGCGGGCGAGCGGTGGCAGATCTCTCATCTATCAGAATGAATGATGAAGCCAGATCATGTCTTCATGAGGATCGATCGTTTGTCAAACGGCGCATGGTGACCCACCATCCGCGCCGTCGCATCCACCAGGAGAGCCCGCATGTCCGCCGTCATCGAGCCGTTCAAGGCCGCCGCACAGAAGGAATACCGCCACGACCCGCTGACCGACCCCAAGGTCTCGGTCTACCAGCCCGACCAGCC
>CAZQPN010000741.1:0-1610 GCA_964595215.1 uncultured Rubrivivax sp.
ATCTACGCGCTCGAGAGCCTGGAGGTCGTGCTGATCACCGCCACCTTCGACCAGGACGTCAGCCTCGTCTTCCTCGACGACGGCGTGTACGAGCTCGTCAAAGGGCAGGACACCGCCAGCATCGGCATCAAGAACCACTCCAAGACCTACCGCGCGCTCGACGGCTACGACGTCGAGAAGCTGTACGTCGAGCGCGAATCGATGGAGGCCCGCGGCCTGACCGAGGACGACCTGATCGTCGACGTCGAGGTGCTGTCGAGTGCCGAGATGGGCGCACTGATGGCCGAGCAGGACGTTGTCCTGAGCTTCTGAAGAGACTTCTGCCATGCTGCACATCGTCAACAAGTCCCCCGCCCAGACGCGCTCGCTGGACAGCTGCCTGCGTCTGGCGCAGCCCGGCCACGCGCTGCTGCTGATCGAGGACGGCATCTACGCCGCGACCAGTGCCGAGACCATGGCCGCGGCGATGAAGACGCTCAAGGTCTACGTGCTGCAGCCAGACGCCGCGGCGCGCGGCATGGCGGCACGCCTGGTCGACGGCGTCACGCCGGTCGACTACGCCGGCTTCGTCGACCTCGTCGCCGAGCATCCCAGCAACCAGTCCTGGCTCTGACACATCAAGGAGACACACGCCATGCCCATCGAAGTCAACGGTACCGCCTACGAGACCGACGAGGAGGGATACCTCGTCAACCTGTCCGACTGGAACGAGGACATCGCCAACGAGATCGCCAAGACCGAGAACGTGGAGATGAGCCCGAGCCACTGGGAGGTGGTGAACTTCCTGCGCGACTACTACAACGAGTACCAGATCGCGCCCGCGGTGCGCGTGCTGACCAAGGCGATCGGCAAGCAGCTCGGCCCGGACAAAGGCAACAGCAAGTACCTGTACGAGTTGTTCCCCTACGGCCCGGCCAAGCAGGCGTGCAAGATCGCCGGCCTGCCCAAGCCGACCGGCTGCGTCTGAGGCCTTCCCATGTGCCGCGGCGGTGATCCGCGGGAGCGGGCCGAGCGCTGGGCCGTTTCCGAGCTGGCCGACGTCCCCGCGGGAGACCGCCCGACGTCCTCGTCGGGCGAGGGACTCGCGTGAGCGCGCTCGCGATCGGCTATGCCTTGCTGTTCTACGCCGCGACGGCGGTCCTCGTCGTCGGCGTGGCGGTCAAGGTCGCGGCCTATGCGCGCACGCCGGCGCCGCTGAAGATCCCGACCACGCCGGCGCCGACGACCACCGGCGGTGTCGCGCTGCGGATGACGCGCGAGGTGGTGTTCTTCGAGAGCCTGTTCAAGGCGAGCAAGTGGACGTGGCTGTTCGGCTGGATGTTCCACGCCGCGCTGCTGCTGGTGCTGCTGCGCCACGTGCGCTACTTCCAGGAGCCGGTCTGGGCGCCGATCGTCTTCGTGCAGTTCTTCGGCACTTACGCCGGCTTCGTGATGGTGATCGGGCTCGCCGGCCTGTGGGCGCGCCGCTGGCTGGTCGATCGGGTGCGCTACATCTCCACCCCGTCGGACCACCTGCACCTGGCGCTGCTGCTGGCCATCGGGCTGTCGGGGCTGGCGATGCGCTTCGTCGCCCACACCGACATCGTCGCCGTCAAGGCCTTCATGCTGGG
>CAZQPN010000742.1:0-1606 GCA_964595215.1 uncultured Rubrivivax sp.
AGATGTCGCGGTCGTTGGCGCGCGCCAGCGAGCACACGGTGGACTCGCGGATGTGATCGGCGATCGCCTTGACGGCCTCGAAGTCGCCGTTGCTCGATGCCGCGAAGCCGGCCTCGATGACGTCCACCCGCAGCCGTTCGAGCTGGCGCGCGATGCGCAGCTTCTCGTCCTTGGTCATGGACGCGCCGGGGCTCTGCTCGCCGTCGCGCAAGGTGGTGTCGAAGATGATCAGCTTGTCTGCCATGGGTCACTCCAGGAGGGTTGGCACGCAGCCCGGTCACGTCCGGAAACGCAAACGGCCCGCTGCGTTGCGCTGGCGGGCCGTCGATCCGGGGAACAAGGTGAACAGGGTCGTGGACGATCAGCGCGCCGCAGGCACGCCTAGTAGAAGCAGGAAGGTCACGGTGTTCACGACTCGGAATGTAGCACGCACGGGCTAGCGGTGCAGGCCGGCCTCGTCGGGCTCGTCGGTCGACGTCGCGATCACGCTCACCGGCCTGCCCTTGGACTTGCGCCACGCGTAGACGACGTAGCCGGAGACGCCGTAGATGCAGAAGACCGCGAACAGCACGGTCGGCGGATGGATCGTCACCAGCGCGATCGCGAGGGCGAAGGCGACGATGACGATGAAGGGCACGCTGCGCCGGTAGTTCACGTCCTTGAAGCTGTAGAACGGCACGTTGGTGACCATCGTCAGCCCGGCGTACAGCGTCAGCGCGAAGGCACCCCAGGCCAGCCAGTCGATCCGCGTCGCGCCCTTGATGCCGGCGTCGTCCATGACCCAGACGAAGCCGACCACGAGCGCCGCCGCCGCCGGGCTCGGAAGCCCCTGGAAGAAGCGCTTGTCGACGACGCCGATGTTGGTGTTGAAGCGCGCCAGCCGCAGCGCCGCACAGGCGCAGTAGACGAAGGCCGCGATCCAGCCCAGCTTTCCGAGCCCGCTGAGGGCCCAGACGTAGACGATCAGCGCCGGCGCAGCCCCGAAGCTGACCATGTCGGACAGGCTGTCCATCTGCTCGCCGAAGGCGCTCTGCGTGTTCGTCAGCCGGGCGACGCGGCCGTCGAGGCTGTCCAGCACCATGGCCGCCAGGATGCCGATCGCGGCCTGCTCGAAGCGGCCGTTCATCGCCATCACGATGCCGTAGAAGCCACCGAACAGCGCCGCGACGGTGAACAGGTTGGGCAGGATATAGATGCCCTTGCGGCGCTTGCGCGCCGGTGGCCCCGACTCGGCGTCCCCGCCGGTGCCGATGTCCGAGTCGGTGTCTTCGAACGCGTTGCGATCGGAATTGGTCATGAGGCGCGAGGATAGCGCCTGCACGCCGCGGCGCGTTCGGCTGACGGGCCCGCGCCTGGCCGCACGGGCCCGTCGCTCGGAACGGCGCTCAGTTGCGGCTCTTGTCGACCAGCTTGTTGGCCTTGATCCACGGCATCATCGCGCGCAGCTTCTCGCCGACGACCTCGATGCTGTGTTCGCTGGTCAGGCGGCGGCGGCTCATCAGCGTCGGCGCGCCGGCGCGGTTTTCCAGGATGAAGCTCTTGGCATATTCGCCGCTCTGGATGTCCTTCAGTACCTGCTTCATCGCCGCCTTGGTCTGGTCGGTGA
>CAZQPN010000743.1:0-1604 GCA_964595215.1 uncultured Rubrivivax sp.
TCGACACGTTCATCAGCACCAGCGTGCGCGTGCGGCCCAGGCGGTCGGCCAGCGCGCCGATCGCGAAGCGCCCGGTCAGGCTGCCGATGCCGATCAGCCCGACCAGACCGACCGCCTGCGCGTCGGCGACGCCGAGGTCGCGCGCCGCCGCCGACACGTGGGCGAAGGGCACGAACATCGTCGGCGCAGCCAGCACCGTGGCCAGGTAGAGCCAGCGGAAACGCGCATCGCGCAGCGTCTGCGCCAGCGTCAGCCCGCTGCGCGCCGCCGCGGCCCCGCCGGCACCCGGCGCCTGGCGCAGCTGCAGCGTGGCCGCCAGCCCGACCACGAGCACCGCCACCGCCAGCGCCTGCAGCGCGTCGCGCCAGCCCCAGGCCGCGATCGCCGCCGTCACCGCCAGCGGCACGACCACGGTGCCGGCGCCGATCCCGGCGCTCGCCAGCCCGGCCGCCAGCCCGCGGCGGGCCGTGAACCAGGGCTGCACGCAGGCGATCGACGGCGTGTAGACGAGCGCGATGCCCACGCCGATGCCGACGCCGTAGGCCAAGTACACCGCCGCCATCGATCCGGCGACGCTGGTCGCCCACAGCGCCGCGGCGATGCACAGCATGCCGGCGCTGCAGACCAGGCGCGGGCCGAAACGGTCGGCCAGCACGCCACCACCGACACCGAGCACGAAGTACAGCCCGCCCGACAGGCCGAAGACGAGCGAGACGTCGGCGCGCTGGCCGCCGAACTCGGTGCCGAAGGACTCGAAGAGGGCGGCGAAGGAATAGGCGACGCCGAAGATCACCGCCAGCGCCGTGAAGGCGGCCCAGACGACGATCCAGGCCTGGCGCGGCTCTCGGGGCAAGGCGTCGGGTGGTGGCATGCGGCGCAGTCTAGGCGGCGCACCGCGGCCGGAACCCGGGGGTTTTCGGCGGTGCCGGCCGGGTCGAGTCGCCGCGCGGCGGTCGCAGCGGCGGTGGCGCGCTCCGCGGCGAAGGCCGGTGTGCATGGGCGCGGCGTCGGCGCGATCGGGTGAGCGACCTGGCTGCGTGGACTGCACGAACGAGCGCGCCCGGCGTCCACGGCTCTTGCTTGCGCAAGATCAAGCTTGCCGAGTCGGCGTCGCCTACTTTGCGCCGATGGAACCCGATGACGGGGAAGCCCGAAGAACCGAGCACGCACGACTTGGGCAAGCCTGCTGGGCGCGATCATGCTGGTGGCGGTCGCCGGACGCAGCGCCCAGGACCTGGCGATCCGAATCGGTCATGTCGCGGCCTTGACCGGCATCATGGCCGCCGTCGGCATGGCCAGCGAAAACGGCGCACGCATGGCGGTCGACGATCAGAACCGTCGAGGGCTGAGCGTCGGCGGGCGCCCGGCTCGTTTGGAACTGATCTCGCGCGACGACCTGGGCGACCCCGGTGGCGCCGTGACCGTCGCCAAGGAACGGGCTGCCGGCGGTGTCCACGGGGTGGTCGGGCACCTGACCTCCGGCACCTCGCTGGCCTCTGCCGCCGTCTACGAAGCCGCAGGCATCCCGCAGGTCTCGCCGTCGGCCACCGCGGCGGCCCATTCGGCGCAGGGCCGCAGGACGAGCTTCCGCGTGATCGTCAGCG
>CAZQPN010000744.1:0-1598 GCA_964595215.1 uncultured Rubrivivax sp.
GGGCTATCAGGCCCAGTACAAGATACCCACCGAGGAACTGGAGAGGATGCTGTGGACGGCAGGCGCGCTGTGCTACAAGAACGGCGCGGAAAATCCGCTCGCCCACGCGAAGACCGGCCCGCAGACGGTCGAGGCGATCATGGCGCTCAACGAACTCGACGCGCGTGGTCGCAGCAAGAACATGATGATCGCCGCGCCGCTGCGCCTGCACGATTGTTCGCTGGTGACGGACGGTGCTGCCGCGCTGGTCATCACGCGCACGGAAAATGTATCGAACAAGGCGCGCGCCAGCGAGATCGCCGGCATCGGCCACTCGGTCGAGCGTCTGGCCGAGAACGTGCGGCCGAACATGTACGAGCTGATGGCCGGCAAGGATGCCGCCGCCAAGGCCTACAAGGAGGCTGGCATCAAGGCTTCCGACATCGACCTGTGCGAGGTGCATGACTGCTTCACCATCAACCAGATTCTTTCCACCGAAGCGCTCGGCCTCGCCGCCGACGGCCGCGCCGGCTACGAGTATCTGGAAGGCCGCTTCACGCGCGACGACAAGGTGGCGGTCAACCTCTCCGGCGGCCTCAAGGCCAAGGGCCATCCGGTCGGCGCGACCGGCGCCTCGATGCATGCGCTGATCCACAAGCAGTTGATCGGCGAGCCCATCGGCGTTGCGGCGAAGAAGGCCGACATCGGCGTTGCCTTCAACGTCGGCGGCTCGGCGGTGACCAACTGCGTGACCGTGCTGCGCAAGCTCTGAGGAGGCGACGATGACGAGCTTCTTCTACAACGACAGCGAATTCGCGGCGACGCCGGCGAACGGCGCCTGGGACATCGTGCGCAAGCTGCCGGGCGGCGGCGAGGCGCTCGTTGCCACCGGTGTCTTTCCCGGCATCGCGGCCAACGATGCGATGCCGCGTGTGCGCGCGCTGGTCAAGAGCATCTACCCGGTCGGCGTGAAAACCGTCGGCCCGGATGTGACGCATCCCAACATGATCGGCGACCTGAAAATCGTCGGCCCCGATGTGACGCATCCCAACTTCATTTACTGGGACAAGGACAGCACGTCCTTCCCCAAGCAAGTCTGAAAGGAATAGAACATGGAAATCAAAGGTAGCGTAGCCCTCGTGACGGGCGGTGGCAACGGCATCGGCGAAGCCGTCGCCAAATACTTCGTCAAGAATGGCGCGAAAGTCGCCATCGTCGACATGGTGCAGAAGAACATCGACCGCGTGCTGGCCGATATCAAGGCAATGGGTGGTGAAGCCATCGGCATCCAGGCCAACGTGACGAGCGAAGCGGAAACCGCCAAGTTCGTCCAGGCGACGCTGGCGGCTTTCGGCCAGCTCAACATCGCCGTCGCCTGTGCCGGCATCATCAAGGACGGCACGATGCTGACGCTCGACAAGGAAACCGGCAAGGTCTCGCGCAAGCTGGGCCTCGACAAGTGGCAGCCGGTGCTCGACGTCAACCTCACCGGCACCTTCCTCACCCTGCGCGATTCTGCCGAGGCGATGGTCAATGGCGGCTGGCCGGGCCTGCTGGTCACCATCTCGTCGGTCAACAAGGCCGGTCAGGTCGGCCAGCTCAACTATTCCTCGACCAAG
>CAZQPN010000745.1:0-1594 GCA_964595215.1 uncultured Rubrivivax sp.
GGGGCGGCGTGCTCGCCGACGGCGCCTTCCAGCGCTTCAGCCTGGACTACACGCGACGCGTCGTCGCCGCGCTGCAGCGCGAGAAGGACGGCCGGCGCGTGCCGGTCATCGTTTTCACGAAGGGCGGCGGCCCGTGGCTGTAGGAGATCGCCGGCATCGGCGCCGACGTCGTCGGGCTGGACTGGACGGTCAATCTCGGCCGCGCGCGCGCGCTGGTCGGCGGGCGCGTGGCGCTGCAGGGCAACCTGGACCCGGCGGTGCTGTTCGCGCCGCCCGAGGCCGTCGCCCGCGAGGCGGTGGCGGTGCTCGACAGCTTCGGCCCGCCGCAGCGTGCCGACGGCGTCTGGGACGGGCATGTCTTCAACCTCGGCCACGGCATCAGCCAGCACACGCCGCCGGATCACGTCGCCGCACTCGTCGAGGCGGTGCACGCGCACTCCCGGCGCCAACGCCGCGCCACGGCGTGAGCAGCGCGAAAGTGCGCACTCAGTCTTGACTTATCCCCAAGAATCGTGCTGCGGCGCAGCGCGTGCCAGCACTTCGGCGCCGAGCCAGTGAAATTGACGTAAGTCACTGATTTCATTGGCCTACTTGGCCTGCTGCCGAAACGGGCAATGGCGGCGGAGGCTTTCAGAATCAAGCACTTGGCCATGCTGCCAGGGGGTTGCCCACAAAGTTGTCCACAGTTTCCGTGGGCAACTGGAAAGTGGTTTTGAATCATCGGCTTACGGTGGATCCTTCAGGCGAATCGGAGAAATCGACCGCAACTGCACGTGGTCTGGTTCGGTTGCAGGTGGCCGTCGAGACGCCCCAGCACAGCGCCGTCGGCGGGCTGTTGGACTACCTGGCCGACCGTGAACGACCGGCGGGCAGCCTGGTCCGCGTGCCGCTCGGGCGCCGCACCGTCACCGGCATCGTCTGGGGCCGGGCCGCCGATGCCACCGATGCCGATGCACCGGCGGCGGCCCTGCGGCCGATCGGCGAGGTGCTGGACGCGCTGCCGCCGCTGCCGGCCGCCTGGCGGGCGCTGACGGCCTTCGCCGCCGGCTACTACCAGCGCGGCGTCGGCGAGCTGGCACTGGCGGTGCTGCCGCCGGAGCTGCGCCGCCTCGACGCGCTCCAGCTCGGCCGTCGGCTGGCCCGCCTGCGGACCCGGGCGACGCCCGGCGACGCGGCCGTGCCGCCAGCCCTGCCGGCGCTGACCGACGAGCAGACTGCCGCGCTGCAGGCGCTCGACGGCCTGCCGGCCGGCACCACACTGCTGCACGGGGTCACCGGCTCCGGCAAGACCGAGGTCTACCTGCGCGCGGCCGCCCAGGCGCTGGCGGCCGGCCGCCAGGCGCTGGTGCTGGTGCCCGAGATCAACCTGACGCCGCAGCTCGAGGCGCGCTTCGCCGAGCGCTTCCCGCGCCGCGTGCTCGTCAGCCTGCACAGCGGCCTGACGCCGGCGCAGCGCCTGCGCCACTGGCTGCTGGCGCTGACCGGCCAGGCCGACCTCGTGCTCGGCACCCGCATGGCGGTGTTCGCGCCGCTGCCGCGGCCCGGCCTGATCGTGGTCAATCCCTCCACGCCGTACGATGCCAAAGGGTTGATG
>CAZQPN010000746.1:0-1593 GCA_964595215.1 uncultured Rubrivivax sp.
TATTTCTATCCGCAGCGGCAGACGCAGGTGATGAATGAAGGCTGGGCAACGTTCTGGCACCACAAGCTGCTCAACACCATGTACGACGACGGCTTCCTGACCGACGGCGTGATGATCGAGTGGCTGAAGTCGCACACCAACGTCATCTACCAGCCGCCGGTGGGCCACAAGGCCTACTCGGGCATCAACCCGTACGCGCTCGGCTTCGCGATGTACAGCGACATCAAGCGCATCTGCGATGCCCCGACGGACGAGGACCGCCAGTGGTTCCCCGAGATCGCCGGCGCGCCGTGGCTGCCGACGCTCGACCACGCGATGCGCAACTTCAAGGACGAGAGCTTCGTCGGCCAGTACCTGAGCCCCAAGCTGATGCGGGAGTTGCGGCTGTTCGCGATCACCGACGACGAGCGGCAGAGCGAGCTCGAGGTCAGCGCCATCCACGACGAGGCCGGCTACCGCGAACTGCGCGAGACGCTGTCGCAGCAGTACGACCTCGGTTCGCGCGAGCCCAACATCCAGGTCTTCAACGTCAACCTGCGTGGCGACCGCAGCCTGACGCTGCGCCACTTCCAGCACCGCGACCGGCCGCTGCACGAGGGCGCGCAGGAGGTGCTGCGGCACGTGGCACGCCTGTGGGGCTTCGGTGTGCAGCTCGAGAGCGTCAACGCCGCCGGCGACGTGACCAAGCGCTGGAGCGTGCCGGGCCCCGCGGCCTGAGGGCGCGCCGCCGCCGTGCGACCGCGACCGTGGCGGCGTGAGAAGTTCGCGCCGGGCGGGCGGGTGGCGTGGCGCGGCCGGCCGGGAAGCCGTGCCGGCCCCTATCATGCGGTCGCCCCAGCCACCGCTCCCCCGATCCATGAAGACCCTCGTCACCGGCGCCGCCGGCTTCATCGGCATGACCACCGCGCTGCGCCTGCTCGCGCGTGGCGACGAGGTGGTCGGCCTGGACAACCTGAACGACTACTACTCGGTCCAGCTCAAGATGGACCGCCTCGCGCGGCTGCAGGCGCACGCCGGCTTCCGCTTCGTGAAGATGGACGTCGCCGACCGCGACGGCATGGCGCGGCTGTTCGCCGACGAAGGCTTCGAGCGCGTCATCCACCTGGCCGCGCAGGCCGGCGTGCGTTACTCGATCCAGAACCCGCATGCCTACGTCGACAGCAACCTGGTCGGCTTCCTCAACGTGCTCGAAGGCTGCCGCCATGCCCAGGTGCCGCATCTGACCTACGCGTCGAGCTCCAGCGTCTACGGCGGCAACACGAAGATGCCGTTCTCCGAGCACGACAGCGTCGACCACCCGGTCAGCCTGTACGCGGCGACGAAGAAGGCCAACGAGCTGATGGCGCACACCTACAGCCACCTGTACCGGCTGCCGACCACGGGCCTGCGCTTCTTCACCGTGTACGGGCCCTGGGGCCGGCCGGACATGGCGCTGTTCCTGTTCACCAAGGCCATCCTGGCCGGCGAGCCGATCAAGGTCTTCAACCACGGCCACCACAAGCGCAGCTTCACCTACGTGGACGACATCGTGGAAGGCGTGGTGCGCGCGCTCGACACCGTGCCGGGCAAGGACCCGGACTGGAACGGCCTGGT
>CAZQPN010000747.1:0-1588 GCA_964595215.1 uncultured Rubrivivax sp.
GCGAGAAACGTCGCTCGCGGCTGTCCCGGGTATCGACATCGGCCAGGAACTTCGCCGCCAGCAGCTCGACGTCCTCGCCTCGCCTCGCCTCGCTCGCGGAGGGGCGGGACGTCGATGTGGAACACGTTGAGCCGGTATTACAGATCTTCGCGCAGGCGACCCTCCTGGAG
Source organism: uncultured Rubrivivax sp. (assembly GCA_964595215.1). Classification (GTDB taxonomy): domain Bacteria; phylum Pseudomonadota; class Gammaproteobacteria; order Burkholderiales; family Burkholderiaceae_C; genus Rubrivivax. The sequence goes on from CAZQPN010000747.1 coordinate 171, forward strand.
CGCCTGTTGCGGCGAGCGGTTCGTGGCCGCCACGATGCGCACGTCCACCTCGGTCGGCTCGTCGCCACCGATGCGCAGGATGGTTCCGGTCTCCAGCACCCGCAGCAGCTTGACCTGAAGGTCGAGCGGCATCTCGGTGATCTCGTCGAGCAGCAGCGTGCCCCCGTGGGCGCGCTCGAAGTGGCCGCGATGCTGACGCGTGGCGCCGGTGAAACTGCCGCTCTCGTGGCCGAAGATCTCGCTCTCGATGAGCTGGGGCGAGATGGCGCCACAGTTGACGGCAGCGAAGGGCGCATCCCGGCGCGAACTCAGATCGTGCAGCGCCCTCGCCAAGAGCTCCTTGCCGGTGCCGCTTTCCCCGCTGACGAGAACGCTGACGCCGCTGCCCGCCACGCGAGCGAGTTGCCGGTACAGCTCGCGCATCGGCGGCGAGCGCCCCCACAGATCGCCGAACCGGCCTTTCCCATCGACTCCTGCTCCATGGCCTTGGCCATCGTGTGACTCAGGCGCGCCGGCTTCAGTCTGGAGACGATGCCCTGGATCTGACGGCTGCTGACCGGCTTGACGAGACAGTCCGCGGCACCCAGGCGCAACGCGTCGATCGACGTGTCCAGGCTCGCGTGGCCCGTGATCAGGACGACCTCACTGTGCACGCCTGCATGGATCTCGCGCAGCAGATCGATGCCGCTCCCGTCAGGCAACTGGAGGTCGAGCAGCACAAGATCGGGTGCCCGGAACGCCAGCAGGCGACGCGCCTCGGACAAGGACTGGGCGATCGCCGTGTGCACGCGCTCGGCCTGCATGACGGCCGCCAGCGCGTCAGCCGAGTCGGCGTCATCTTCGATGATCAGTGCGTACGGCATGGTCTCCAATCGCCATTGCACCTGGCACGCGGCGCGCGTCCCGCTTTCAACCGACCCCTGCGTTGTCGTCCCAAAGCCAGCTCGGGACGCAGCGGCAGACCGGAGCGTAGACTGGTGCTGGCGGCGCCCCGGACCGCCCAGCGCCACTGCATGACGAACAGCCCTCGCCCGAACCCAGCCCGCATGCCGCCCTCCGGCCGCATCGACGGCATGCGCCAGGCGCGGGCGGTGCCGGCCGGCCCGGAGGCCTGATGGGCTGGCTGGACCGCCGGGTCTGGGGCGTGCACGAAAGGGCGCACCGGCCCGCCGACGCCTGGCCGATGCGCCTGTTGCGCACCGTCATCATCCTTGCGCGCGACCTCGCCGACGGCCAGCTGACGCTGCGCGCGATGGGCCTCGTCTATACGACGCTGCTGTCCATCGTTCCGATGCTGGCGCTGAGCTTCTCCGTGCTGAAGGCCTTCGGCGTGGCTGACCGCATACGGCCGATGCTGCTGAACCTCCTGGCCCCGCTGGGGGACGACGCGGGCGAGGTCACGCAACGCATCGTGTCAT
>CAZQPN010000748.1:0-263 GCA_964595215.1 uncultured Rubrivivax sp.
GAAGGGGCCAGCCGCGGCGCGCGGCCGGAAAGGCCCGTCGGCACACGCCGCCGTCGCCGGGCCGGCCGGCCGGCGGAGGCGGAACAGGGGCAGGCGCACCATCGCCGAGGGATTGTGCCGGACCCCCCGGGGCGGCCGGGCGTGGACAATGACCGCATTGGACGCCTGCCGGGGCGGGGGGGGCGGCGGGCCGCCCGCGCGCGGGGCCGCCCCCCCCCCGGTGGGTGGACACCCAAAGGGCACCCCCGCCCCAGCCACGCCGG
>CAZQPN010000748.1:273-1588 GCA_964595215.1 uncultured Rubrivivax sp.
GGGCGGGGCGTGCACACTGCCCGCTTGGGACGCCTGCCGGGGCGTGCCGCCCGCCGGACCCGCGGCCGGCCGGCACGCCCCCGACCTGATGCTGCAACACCGATTCGACCCCCCGGACAATCCACGCCTGGCACGCTTGTGCGGTCCGCTGGACGCCCACCTGCGAGAGATCGAGCAGGCGCTGGCGGTGCACATCACGCGCCGCGGCGCCGGCGTCAAGGTCGATGGCGATCCGGCCGCCGCGGCCGCGGCGCTCGCCCTGATGCAGCGCCTGTACGCCGCGGCCGACCGCGAGATCGACGGCCAGACGCTGCGCCTGGCGCTGGTCGAGGCCCGCTCGGCGGCAGGCGCGCCAGACGCAGGTGCGGCGGCGGCGAGCGAGGACGGCGGCGACGGCGCCCCCATCGTGCTGCGCACGCGCCACGTCGACCTCGCCGGCCGCACGCCGAACCAGCGCCAGTACCTGCGCCAGATCCTGGCCGAGGACATCACCTTCGGCATCGGCCCGGCCGGCACCGGCAAGACCTTCCTCGCGGTGGCCTGCGCGGTCGACGCGCTGGAGCGCAGCACGGTGCAGCGCATCGTGCTGACGCGCCCGGCGGTCGAGGCCGGCGAGCGGCTGGGCTTCCTGCCGGGCGACCTGGCGCAGAAGGTCGACCCCTACCTGCGCCCGCTGTACGACGCGCTGTACGACCTGATGGGCTTCGAGCGCGTGACCAAGGCCTTCGAGCGCGGCCAGCTCGAGATCGCGCCGCTGGCCTTCATGCGCGGGCGCACGCTGAACCACGCCTTCGTCATCCTCGACGAGGCGCAGAACACGACGCGCGAGCAGATGAAGATGTTCCTGACGCGCATGGGATTCGGCAGCAAGTGCGTCGTCACCGGCGACGTCAGCCAGGTCGACCTGCCGCGCGGCACCGGCAGCGGGCTGATCGACGCCGAGCAGGTGCTGCGGCGCGTCAAGGGCGTGGGCTTCACGCGCTTCAGCGCGGCCGACGTCGTGCGCCACCCCCTCGTGGCGCGCATCGTGCAGGCCTACGACCGGGCCGACCGCAAGGCGGCGACCGCGGCACCCACCGGCGCCGCCGGCGTGGCGGCCGCGGTGGGCGTCGCGCGCCGCGGCGGGCCGCGGCGGGAACCCGGCGATGCGGCCTGAGCTGCGCCTGTCGCTGCAGTTCGCCGACCGGCGCCACCGCGACCGGCTGCCGCGACACCGCGTGGCACGCTGGATCCGCGCGACGCTGGAGGCCCCGGAGCAGAACACGGTGCGCATCGTCGACGAGGACGAGGGCCGGGCGCTGAACCGCGACTACCG
>CAZQPN010000749.1:0-1585 GCA_964595215.1 uncultured Rubrivivax sp.
CGCACGAGGGCCGGCATCAGCTGCATCGACGCGCCGTCCTGGCTGCGCAGGAAGCCCACCAGCGAAGTGCCGGCCGCGACCGCCGGGCTGGCGCCCTCGATGCGCAGCGTGGCCGGCAGCGCGAAACGCAGGCCCGAGGGGCCGAAGCGCACCGCCGCCTTCAGCCCGCCGGACAGCGGCGCGGCGCCCATGGACAGCACCGGCGCGGCCGTGATCTCGGTGGCGGTGGCCAGCGCCCCCGGCGGGACGGTCAGCGTGTAGCGGCGGCCATCGGCGGCCGTGGCGGTGACGCTGCCGCCGGCCGCATCCAGCGTGGCACGCGCCGTGCGCGTCGTGTCGACCTGCACCGGCGCGGGGCCGCCGGCGACGGGCTCGTCGCCCCCTCCGCCACCGCAGGCGGTGAGGGCGAGGCTGGCGGCGGCCAGCAGGAGGGATGCCAGGTGTCGGAAGCGCCGGAGTGATGGCATGGCGAGACTCACGGTGGGTATGGCGCAGGGCGCCGGACGGATCGCACGATCCGGTTGTCGGGCCCGATGCGGCAGCACGGCGCCAACGCCTGGCGTGCAATGCGCGCCGCGGGCGCTTCGGTGATGACGTGCTCCAGACCGATCCGACATGGATGCACAGCCTAGGCACCGACCGTCACTGGCGCGTCACTGGTGGCGCCGTGCCGAGCCCCGTCGCTCAGCCCAGCGTCCCCCACCCGCTGTCGAAGACGCCGTCGTCGACGCGCGGCTCGCGCCGGGCCGCCGCACGGGCGTCGAAGCGCCCGTCGGCCGGCGTGCCGGCCAGCCGCTGGCAGGCGTGGGCGGCCGCCAGGCGGTTCGCCGGCTCGGGCCAGAGCCGCGCCTGCATCTCGAGTGCACGCCAGGCCGCGTCGGCCAGGCCCTGGGCCTGGGCGATCGCGGCGGCCTCGCGCAGCAGCGCCTCCAGCCGCGGCACGTCGCCGCGCTCGGCGCGCAGCGAGCGCGCCTGCAGCAGCAGCGCGTCGCACAGCGGCTCCATCAACCCGGCGCTGCGCGCGATGTCCGCCTGCCGCGCCGCGGCCGCCGCCGCGCGCGCCGGGTCGTCGTCGGCCAGTGCGCGCAGGACGTCGATCTGGGCCATGCGGGCGTGCAGCAGCGGGTGCGCGCTGCTGACGCTGACGCGGCGCAGCCGGTCGGTCAGCCCGTCCAGCGGCGCGCGGTCGGGCTTGCGCAGGCCGTCGTCGCCGGCGGCGGTGGCGCTCAGCGCACGCGCCAGCACGTAGGCGGACAGGCGCAGCGGCTCCGCGCAATCGTGCAGCAGGCCGTCGGCGGCGTCGAGGTCGGACTCGGCCTCGCCCATGCAACCGCAGGCCAGCCAGGCGCGGCTGCGGCGCACCAGGGCCTCGGCTTCGAACAGGCGCGAGCCTTGCTCCAGCCCCATGCGCAGGGCCCGATCCAGCGCCTCGCGCGCCTCGGCCAGGCGGCCGGCGCTGGTCAGCACCGAGCCCAGCACCAGCAGCGACAGGGTCTCGGTGTGCGGCACGCCGCGCCAGCTCTGCAGGCTGCGCCGCGCCATCGCCTCGGCGCCCGCCAGCTCGCCCAGGGCGTGCAGCATGACC
>CAZQPN010000750.1:0-1585 GCA_964595215.1 uncultured Rubrivivax sp.
CGAAGTCCTCGGGGATGAGCGGGTAGTTCGCCGCCTTCACGCCGTGCTGCATCGCAAGGTACAGCGAGGTCGGCGTCTTGCCGCTGCGGCTGACGCCCACCAGGATGACGTCGGCCATTGCCAGGTTGCGCGCGCTCTGGCCGTCGTCGTGGGCGAGCGAGAAGTTGATGGCGTCGATGCGCTCGGTGTATTCGCGGCTCTTGCTGACGTCCGAGAAGCGGCCGACACGGTGGTTGGACTTGACGCCGAACTCGACCTCCAGCGGCTCGACGAAGGTGCGGAACATGTCCATCACCAGCCCCTTGCAGCCGGCCGCGGTCAGTGTGTCACGCACCTCGTCGTTGACCAGGGTGACGAAGACGATCGGCCGCTTGCCCTCCTTGTCGGCGGCGGCGTTGATCTCGGCGACGACGTGCTCGGCCTTATCGACGCTGTCGATGAAGGGGCGGCGCACGTGGCGCGGATGGCCGGGGAACTGCGCCAGGATCGAGTTGCCGAAGGTCTCGGCGGTGATGCCGGTGCCGTCCGAGACATAGAACACGGTGCGCTGGTGCATGGGGCGGTGCCTGCGAGGCGGTGGGCGGTGCGCGGATGATAGGCAGTCAAGTCGGGGTATCCTATGGATGACGCTTTCCGGCCCACCCGACGTGCACCCGACCTGCCCCCCTCCCGCAAGAAACGGCGCTGGTCGACCGCGTGCTTCCCGGAGTGCGAAAGCCACGGATTCCCCACATCACGGAGCTTATCGATGTCTCAGCCCCAGCTGGCGACCGCCCTGGTCGTCCCGTTCGAAGACCTGAGGATGACCGATGTCGAGGTGGTCGGCGGCAAGAACGCCTCCCTCGGCGAGATGATCAGCCAGCTGGCCCACGCCGGCGTCAGCGTGCCCGGCGGCTTCGCGACCACGGCGCATGCCTTCCGCGAGTTCCTGAAGGCCGGCGGCCTGACCGAGCGCATCAATGCGCTGCTCGACAAGCTCGACACCGACGACGTGCGCGCACTGGCCGAGGCGGGCGCGACGATCCGGCAGTGGGTCATGGACGCCGACTTCCCGGCCGATCTCGCGCAGGCGATCCGGGACCAGTTCGAGCGCCTGACGGCCGACAACCCGGGTGCGACCTTCGCTGTGCGCTCGTCGGCCACCGCCGAGGATCTGCCCGACGCGTCCTTCGCGGGCCAGCAGGAGACCTTCCTCAACGTCTCCGGCATCGACGACGTGCTGGCCAAGATGAAGGAGGTCTTCGCGTCGCTCTACAACGACCGCGCCATCAGCTACCGCGTGCACAAGGGCTTCGAGCACGCGCACGTCGCGCTGTCGGCCGGCGTGCAGCGCATGGTGCGCTCCGACCTCGGCGCCGCCGGCGTGCTTTTCACCATCGACACCGAGTCGGGCTTCCCGGACGTGGTCTTCATCACCTCGAGCTACGGCCTGGGCGAACTGGTGGTGCAGGGCGCCGTCAACCCCGACGAGTTCTATGTTCACAAGCCGGCGCTGGCTGCCGGCAAGTTGGCGGTGATCCGACGCAGCCTGGGCTCGAAGCTGATCCGCATGGAATACGCGTCAGCCCAGGAAAAGGCGGCGAGC
>CAZQPN010000751.1:0-1570 GCA_964595215.1 uncultured Rubrivivax sp.
CGGCACCTGGGGGTGGCGCCGCCGCAGGCGGCGGGCGGGTTGTTCGGCGACTGAGAGCGTGAGAGTTTTTCTCCTGACCCCTCTTGGTTCTGGCATGCAACTGGCTTGGTTTCAGTCATGAACGAGCCCAAGCACCAGAACGAAGCGCCAGCGAGTTTGTTCGAGGACTTGCCGGAGGTTGACGGCCAGCAGGCACAGGCGGCTGCGCAGGCTCGCGCGGCGGCGAAGCGGCAAGGCGCGCCGCGGCTGCGGCAGCCCAATCGCCGCCAGGTCGAGTTGCGTGCCTCGGACCTGGAGTCGCTGCTGGGCGAGGATCACCGCGCGCGGCTCGTGTGGGGCTACGTCGAGCGACAGGATCTGAGCCGGCTGACCGAGGCGATCAAGGCGCGGGGCAGCAACGCCGGGCGCTCGGCGATCGATCCGCGCATCCTGTTCGCGCTGTGGCTGTACGCCACGCTCGAAGGGGTGGGCAGCGGTCGCGAGATTGCGCGGCTGGCGCGCGAGCACGACGCCTACCGCTGGATCTGCGGCGGGGTGTCGGTGAACTACCACGCGCTCAACGACTTCCGCTCGGGCAACGAGACGCTGATGGACGAGGTGCTCACGGCCAACGTGGCGGCGCTGGCGTCGGCCGGGGCGATCAGCCTGGAGCGCGTGGCGCAAGACGGCATGCGGGTGCGTGCCGACGCGGGGGCGGCGTCGTTCCGGCGCCAGGCCAGCCTGGCGCAGCACCTGGCCGAGGCCGGCGAGCTGGTCAAGGACATCAAGCGGCGCGCTGCGGCCGATCCGGCCGCGGCCAGCCGCCGGGCGCAGGCGGCACGCCAGCGTGCGGCCCAGGAGCGCGAGGAACGCATCCGCGCCGCACTGGCGCAACTGCCCCAGGTGCAGGCGGCCAAGCGGCGCAACGGCGACAAGCCCGAGGACGCGCGCGTGAGCACCACGGACGCCGACGCACGGGTGATGAAGATGGGCGACGGGGGCTTCAGGCCGGCGTTCAACGTGCAACTGGCCAGCACCTGCGAGGATCAGGTCATCGTCGGCGTGGACGTGAGCAACGCCGGCAGCGACATGCAGCAGATGGCGCCGATGGTCCGGCAGGTCATCGAGCGCACGGGCCAGGTGCCCGGGCAGTGGCTGGTCGACGGCGGCTTCCCGGCGCACGAGCAGATCGACGCCGTGCACGAGCACACCGGGGGCCACACCGAAGTCATCGCGCCGGTGCCCGAGCCGCGGCGCAAGAGCGGCCAAGGTGGCGACGACGACACCCCGCCGGCGGACAAGCACCAGCGCAAGGACGACGACTCCGAGGCGGTGGCGCAGTGGCGCTCGCGCATGGCCGGCGACCAGGCCAAGGGCGTGTACAAGCAGCGCGCCGCCACGGCCGAGTGCGTCAACGCGCAGGCGCGCAACCGGGGGTTGCAGCACATGCCGGTGCGCGGGCTGCGCAAGGTGCGCGCGCTGGCGTACCTGTACGCGCTGGCGCACAACCTGATGCGCATGGCCAAGATCGCGCCGCAGTTGATCGGCTGGGGCACAGCTGCGTCCGCAGCGGCCCTGATGGCCGCGTGAA
>CAZQPN010000752.1:0-1563 GCA_964595215.1 uncultured Rubrivivax sp.
GTGAGCCGCCCCGTCCCCGCCCCGGTGCGCGGCCGCACGCTGCCCCAGCGAGCCTGGGATGCCGTGCGCCTGGCGTTCTGGCGCGCGGCGGCCAGCGGCTGGGTGCCGGCGCGCTGGTTCAACCGCGGACTGCCGCCCGTGGGCACGCGTGCCGCGCGCACCGGCCGGCTGCAGATCGAGGTCGTCAGCCACTGCTGGCGCTACGCCCACCTGCTGACCTACCAGCTGAGCTCACTGGTGCACTTCGCGCCGCGCGAGGTCGACGTGACGATGACCGTCTTCCACGCGCCCGAGGACGCGCAGACCGTCGAGCTGCTGGCTTTCTTCGGTGCCATCGAGGTGCCGGGCGTGCGCTGGAACTGGCAGCCGCTGCCGAAGGAGGCGCTGTTCCGGCGCGCGATCGGGCGCAACCGGGCCGCGCTGGCGTCGCGCGCCGACTGGGTCTGGTTCACCGACTGCGACCTGATGTTCCGCGCCGGCTGCCTGGACGCGCTGGGCGCCGCGCTGCAAGGGCGGCGCGACGCGCTCGTCTATCCGCGCATCGAGCGCGTGACCGACCTGCTGACCGAGGACGACCCGCGACTGCGCCACGACGCGCCGGCGCTGGTGGACATCGACGACACCCAGTTCACGCCGCGCGAGCCCGGCCGCGCCACCGGGCCGCTGCAGATCACGCACGGCGACGTCGCGCGCGCGCTCGGCTACTGCGCGCCGATCGCCTACTACCAGCAGCCGGCGGCGGCGTGGTGCAAGGCGCACGAGGACCGCGCGCACCGCTGGCTGCTCGAGACGCCCGGCGTGCCCATCGACATCCCGGGCGTGTACCGCATCCGGCATGTCTTCAAGGGCCGCTATGCCGAGGGCTCCGCGGTCAGTCGGGTGCGCAGCGGACTGCGCCAGCGGCAGGACGCGCGGCGCGGCGAGGGGACGGGGGGCTGATCCGGCGTCGCCGGGCGTGCGCATGGCCTGACAGCGCGCGGCCCGAGCGGGCCGACCGGGCGGAGTCCGGTGCGCGCCGCCAGGTCAGGTGTCGGGCGACTCGGCCAGCTGCGCGATGCCGTGCTCGGTGCGCGTGCGGCGCTCGCGCTGCACCACGAGCCGGTGACGCCGGTTGGCCTCGACCTTGGCCGGGTCGCGGTAGCCGCGCGGGTGGTCGAGGTGGATCACGATGGCGTCGTAGCGCACGTGCACCGGCTTGACGCCGGCGTTGGCCAGCCGCACGCCGAACTCGCGGTCCTGGCCGCCGTAGGGCATCTGCTCGTCGAAGCCGTTGATGCGCAGGATGTCGGCCAGCCAGGCCGAGCCGTTGCCGCCCTTGAAGTTGGCGCGCGCCGGGGTCAGCCGGTTCATCAGCGTGGCGCCGAGCGGGCCGACGGCGAGCTTGACGTTCTTGTAGTCGTGCGGCAGGCCGTGGCGACGCAGCCAGCCGAGCCTGAAGCAGGCGCCGCTGACGATGTCCTCCTTCGTGATCGCCTCGCTGGTCGCCATCGGCAGGCGCTGGAAGCTGCCGGCCAGGTAGTGGCCGGGTCGTGCCCGCGTCGCATGCACCTCGACGAAGTCGCG
>CAZQPN010000753.1:0-1563 GCA_964595215.1 uncultured Rubrivivax sp.
CTGACTTCGTGCACGGTGCCGACTACGAGGCGCTGGCCACGGCCGGCCAGACCTTCCAGGGGCTGCTGACCGGCGAGGCGCTGGCGCAGCGCGGCGAGGGCGAGCGCCAGAAGGAGCACAAGGTGGCCGACTTCCGCGGCGCGATGGCCTGGCTGATGCTGCAGGCCGAGGGCGCGGTCGGCCGCCAGCGCTACAAGGGCCTGGGCGAGATGAACCCTGCGCAGCTGTGGGAAACCACCATGGACCCCACCGTGCGCCGCCTGCTGCGGGTGCAGATCGACGACGCGATCGAGGCCGACCGCGTGTTCACGATGCTGATGGGCGACGAGGTGGAGCCGCGACGCGAGTTCATCGAGAGCAATGCGCTGAGGGCGGCGAACATCGACGTGTGAGGTTGTTGTGGTCATGCGCTGTCTCCCGTGACCGGGCAGGATGGGCCCACGCCGTCATCCTTGGAACTGCGAACCGCGCCATCTGTTCCCTGGCGCACCGTCCTGGATCAATGTCAATGCGCGGCCGCCGGCCATGCGAGCCCGCAAGCGGGCTCGCACCAGCTTGCCCTAGACCTCCTCGGGCACCAGCGCGCCGGTTGACCCGAGCCAAGTCAGGGTCGCCTCGCGCCTCGCACCCACGCGTGCTAGCGTAGCGGCCCGTCACCCTCGCCCGTTGCCGCACGCCATGGCGATCCAGCCGCCTGCCCCGTCGTATTACGCGCACTCCGCCAACCCGTCGCCCGATCGCCCCGCGCTGGCAGGGGCCACCGATGCAGACGTCTGCATCGTCGGCGCCGGCTACACCGGTTTGTCGGCCGGCATCGCGCTGGCCGAGGCGGGCCTGAAGGTCGTCGTGCTGGAGCAGTCGCACGTCGGCTGGGGCGCGTCGGGCCGCAACGGCGGCCAGATCGTGCACAGCTTCTCGCGCGACATCGATGTCATCGAGTCCAGCCACGGCAGGGCCGTGGCCGAGCCGCTGGCGCGCATGATGTTCGAGGGCGCACGGGTGATCCGCGAGCGGGTGAAGACCTACGACATCCGCTGCGACCTCAAGGACGGCGGCATCTTCGCCGCCATCAGCTCCGGCAAGACCAAGGGCCTGCGCGAGCAGAAGACGCTGTGGGAGCGCTGGGGCCACCCGGGCATGACGCTGGTGGACACGCCGGCCGAGGTGCGCCGCTTCGTCGACACCGAGCGCTATGCGGCGCTGCTGGTGGACCCGACCGGCGGCCACTTCCATCCGCTCAATCTGGCGCTGGGCGAAGCGGCGGCGCTCGAGCGTCTGGGCGGGCGCATCCACGAGGGCACCGAGGTGACGCGCATCGAGCGCGGCGACCCGGCCACCGTGCGCACGGCGCAGGGCGCGGTGCGGGCGCGCTTCGTGATCGTCGCGTGCAACGCCTACATCGGGCAGCTCGAGCCGGTGCTTGCCAGCCGCTCGATGCCCTGCGGCACGCAGGTCATCGCCACCGAGCCGCTGGGGTCGCTGGGCGACGCACTGATCCCGTCGGACCACTGCGTCGAGGACAACAACTTCCTGCTCGACTACTTCCGCCTGTCGGCCGACAAG
>CAZQPN010000754.1:0-1559 GCA_964595215.1 uncultured Rubrivivax sp.
CCAGCGAGAAGCGCTTCTGGCCGACGTACTTGGTGTGCAGGTAGCGCTCCAGGCCCTCGGCCGCGGTCAGGCGCTCGAGGATGTGCTTCTTCTCGTCGCTGGTGAACGTGGGCTTGCCGCGCACGCTCTCGAGCCTCTCCTGCCACCAGCGCTTCTCGACCGGCTCGGTGATGTGCATGATCTCCGCGCCGACCGACCCGCAGTAGGTCTCGCGCAGCGCCTGCAGGATCTCCCGCAGGGTCATGCTCTCGGCCTTGGTGAAGTAGGTGTTCGTGGCGCTGAACGTGGTGTCCATGTCGGACTCGTTCAGGTCGTAGAACGCCGGCTCCAGCTCGGGGATCTTCGGCCGCTCGGTGCGCTTGAGCGGGTCCAGGTCGGCCCAGCGCGCCCCGAGCGAGCGGTAGGCCGCGATCAACGACTGGACATGCAGCTGCTTGCGCGCGATCGCCAGCTCGTCGCCCGACGGTCGGGTGACGAAGGCGCCTGCCTTGGCGCGCTGGGCAAAGGACTCGACCACCGGCGCGTGCGCGACGTCGCGCGACTCGCTGCCGTCCACCGCCGGCACATGCTGCAGGTTGTCGAAGTAGGCGCGCCAGTTGTCGGGCACGCTGCCGGGGTTGTCGAGGTAGGCCTCGTAGAGTTCCTCGACGTACGGCGCATTACCGCCGAACAGGTACGAGTTCGACCTGTACTGCTGCATCATCTTTCGCTCACCTCATGCCCCGGTTTCCGAGACTGTCGATGGGTTTCAAAACCTTCCGCGACCCGGCTGCACCGGTTGGCGGACTAGCGACCCGGCTTGCGCGGTGACGTGCACCAGCAAGGGGACGAGGAAGGACCTCTGTTCGTCAACGGGCGACTGTAGCACCGTGCCGGGGCATGCCCCGGTGCCGATCGGTCCGGGCGCGCCTGATCGCGCCAAGATCGACCGACGACCGGCCGAAACTGTCGGGTCCGTGCGACACCACGCCAGCCTCCCGGCCCACGGCGCGGCGACGGCACGCACCGCGAGGCGCCAGCCTGTCATGTCGGCCGCGGCACCTGGGGGGCAGGCCGGGTAGATACCGAACTCAGCGCACCGCGGGCAATCTAGTATCCGCACTTTGTCTCACCCGAGGAGTCTCTTCATGAAGCTCAAAGCCATGCTGCTTGCCGCCGCGACCGTCGCGGCGCTGGCCGGGCCGGCACAGGCCGCCACGCTGCGCTGGGCGGCGCAGAACGACATCCTGACGCTGGATCCGCACTCGCAGAACCACGCGACGACGAACGCCATCCTGATGCACGCCTACGAGGGGCTGACGCGCTACGACGCGAAGTACCAGGTCGAGCCGGCGCTCGCCACCAGGTGGTCCTACATCAGCCCGACCCAGGTGCGCTTCGAACTGCGCAAGGGCGTCAAGTTTCACGACGGCTCGCCGTTCACCGCCGACGACGTGATCTTCTCCTTCGGCCGCATCAAGCAGCCGCAGGGCACGATGGGCATCTACGTCACCGGCATCCAGGAGATCAAGAAGGTCGACGATCACACGGTCGACTTCATCCTGTCGGCGCCGAACCCG
>CAZQPN010000755.1:0-1542 GCA_964595215.1 uncultured Rubrivivax sp.
GGCTCGGTCAGGCAGAAGGCGCCCAGCATCTCGCCGCGCGCCAGCGGCACCAGCCAGCGCTGCTTCTGCGACGCGTCGGCCCAGGACAGCAGGATGGAGCACACGGGGCAGTTGTTGACGCTGACGATGGTGCTGGTGGCGCCGTCGCCGGCGGCGATCTCCTCCAGGATCAGCGCCAGCGCCAGCGTGTCCAGCCCGGCGCCGCCCCACTCGGGTGGCACCGCGACACCGTAGCAGCCGAGCTCGGCCAGGCCGCGCAGTTCCGCCACCGGGAAGTGGTGCGTGCGGTCCCAGGTCGCGGCCTGCGGGGCGATGTTGTCGTGCACGTAGGCGCGCACGGCGTCCTGCACTGCGCGGTGGTCGTCGGAGAGCAGCATGGGAGTGTCGTGTCTCGCCGCCGGTCGCGCCCGTCACCAGGGGATGGGCGCGCCGTCGTAGTTGAAGAAGCCGCCGTTGTCGGCCGGCGTCAGGCCGGCCAGCGTGCGGCGGATGCCGGCGGCGCTGGTCTGGACATCGATCTCGGCGCCGGCGCCGCCCATGTCGGTGCGCACCCAGCCCGGGTGAATGGCGACACAGGTGGCCTTGCCGTCCAGCACCAGCGAAGTGTCTTTCAGCACCGAGTTCAGCGCCGCCTTCGACGCCCGGTAGAGCCAGCCCGACGGCGATGCGCGTGTGCCGATGGAGCCCATGCGCGACGAGATCACCGCCAGCCTGGCCGCCGGCGCCAGCGCCTCGGCGACCTGCGGCAGCACGCGCATCGTGCCCAGCACGTTGGTGTGCATGACGAGATCGAACTCGGCCGCGGTCGGCGCGTCCAGCCCGCGGGTGCGCGGGCCGTAGACGCCGGCGTTGACGATCGCGACGTCGAAGGCCGCGCCATCGATCGGCCAGGCCAGGCCGGAGGCACTGGCGGCGTCGGCAACGTCCAGCGTCAGCGGCGCAGCGCCGAGTGCCGCCAGCCGGGCGCGGCCAGCGTCCTCGCGCGCGGTCGCGGTGACGGTCGCACCGTCGGCACGGTACTGGCGCACCAGCTCCAGGCCGAGGCCGCGCGACGCGCCGATGATCAGGACGTTCATCGAGGGACCTCCTGCGACGACGCCTCGCGGTGGTCCCGGCCGACCGCCATCAGCACATCTCGACGGCCATCGCGGTGGCCTCGCCGCCGCCGATGCACAGCGCCGCGACGCCGCGCTCCAGGCCGCGCCTCTTCAGCGCGCCCAGCAGCGTGACGACGATGCGCGCGCCCGAGGCGCCGATCGGGTGGCCGAGCGCGCAGGCACCGCCGTGCACATTGACGACGTCGTGCGGCAGGTCGTAGTCGGCCATCGCCGCCATCGTGACGGCGGCGAAGGCCTCGTTGACCTCCCACAGGTTCACGCTCTTGGCGTCCCAACCCGCCTTCTTCAGGGCTTTCGCGATGGCCCCGGACGGCGCGGTGGCGAACCACTGCGGCTCCTGCGCGTGCACCGCGTGGCTGACGATGCGTGCGACCGGCGCCAGCCCGCGCGCACGCGCCGAGCTCTCGCGCATCAGGACCAGCGC
>CAZQPN010000756.1:0-1541 GCA_964595215.1 uncultured Rubrivivax sp.
TCCTGCGCAAGGTGCTCAAGCTGCGGCTGATCGCGACCTTCGTCGGCGTGGTGGCGACGGGCATCCTGTTCGTCGGTTATCTGTTCAATGCGGTGCTGGCCGCATGAGACCGCCGGACGACGGCGCGCGCAGGAGCGCCCGGCCGAGACGAGTCGCCCAGGGTTCCCGGACCGAAGGATCGAAGGAGTGACGATGAGGCGATGGTTCGCAGGTTTCTCAGCCGCCGTGGCGGTGGCCATGGCACCGTCGGCACAGGCGGTGGAAGTGAACTTCCAGCCGGTGGCCGATGGCGTCTACGCCCACATCGGCGAGAAGGGCGCACGGACGTTCGACAACGAGGGGCTCAACGCCAACCTCGGCCTGGTCGTCACGAGCGCCGGCGCAGTGCTGATCGACAGCGGCGCCACTTTCCAGAGCGCGCGCCAGATCCACGAGGCGGTCAGGAAGGTCACCTCGCAGCCGGTCAAGTGGGTGTTCAACACCGGCGGCCAGGACCACCGCTGGCTCGGCAACGGCCACTTCGCGGCGCAGGGGGCGGAGGTCATCGCGCATGCGAGTGGCGAGGCCGACATGAAGAACCGCGGCAACGACCAGCTGCAGGGCCTGAAGGCCGTGCTGAAGGACAAGGCCGACGGCACCGTCCCGACGCTGCCGACGCGCTGGCTGCAAGGCAACGACGAGCGGCTGGAGCTCGGCGGCGTGGTGTTCGAGTTCAAGCACCGCGGCGGCGCGCACACGCCGGGCGACACCATGGTCTGGCTGCCGCAGAAGAGCGTGCTGTTCAGCGGCGACGTGGTCTACGTCGACCGCATGCTGGGCGTGCTGCCGGTCAGCCGCACCCAGCGCTGGCTGGAGACCTTCGCGGTGATCGAGCAGCTGCACCCCAAGGTGATCGTGCCCGGGCACGGCTCGGTGACGGATGTCGCCACCGCCAAGGCCGACACCCAGGCCTACCTGCTGGCGCTGCGCGCGCACATGGGCACCGCGGTCAAGGACATGACCGACGTCAGCGAGGCGGTCAAGAGCTTCGACGACGGGCCCTTCATGCGGCTGCTCAACGCCGCCGAGCTGATGCCCGGCAATGCCAGCCGCACCTACCTGGAAATGGAACGCGAGTAGATCTCGCACTGCAAGCAAGGGGAGAACCGACGATGGAGATCAAGGTCCTGGGCACCGGGTGTGCCAAGTGCAAGTCGACGGTCGCGCTGATCGACGAGGTCGCGAAGGCCAAGGGCGTGGCAATCGACCTCGCCAAGGTCGAGGACATGCGCGACATCGTGGGCTACGGCGTCATGAGCACGCCGGCCGTGGTGGTCGACGGCAGGGTGGTGCACGCCGGCGGCGTGCCGTCGCGAGACAAGGTCGAGCAGTGGCTTGCCACTTGATCGCGCGGAGCCGGACATGAACGGCACGCCCGCTCCCCCGGCCCCGGCCAAGATGCAATTCGACGTCGTCTCGGTGCGCCTGTCGGCGCATGTCAGCGAGTCGCGCTGCAAGGACGCCGTGATCGCGCTGGACACCGACATGGCCGGCAACCGCGA
>CAZQPN010000757.1:0-1539 GCA_964595215.1 uncultured Rubrivivax sp.
TCGTGTCGGCGCCGAGCTGGGCGCCGACGATGCGCTGCTGCTCGGACAGGTTGCCGTGCGCGTCGCGCGCGAAGTCGGGCAGCTGCGAGCTGAGGTCGCCGGTCGGGCAGTCCTTCATGCAGGCGACGGCCTTCACGTCGGGCTTGCCGCCATTGCCCATGGTCTTGCCCGGCCACATGCCGTGGTCGGTCGTCATGCCGTTGCGGTTGGGCAGCAGCGCCTGCACCTGCGCGATGTTGGCATCCGACATCACGAAGTCGTCCGGCAGCACGCCGCCCATGTTGAGCAGGTAGGCGGTGACGGCGTAGACCTCCTCGACGCTGAGCGACTTGGGCGTGTTCCACGGCATGGCGCGGTTGATGTAGTCCCACAGCGTCGAGACCGACGAGACCTTCATCAGCGTCGTGCGGCCGGGGAAGGACGGGTCGAGCAGCCGCGCCACGCGCCCGGTCTTGACGTCGTCCTGGGTCGTGCCGCCGACCAGCGGCGAGAAGACCTCGTTGCTCTCGCCGAAGATGCCGTGGCAGGAGGCGCACTTGGCCTCCCATACGTCCATGCCCTTGGCGACCGAGCCCGAGCCCTTGGGCAGGCCCTTGAAGTCGGGACGCACGTCGATGTCCCAGGCGGCGACCTCCGACGGCGTCGCCGGGCGGCCGATGCCGGGGAAGGACTGCGCGAGCGCGGCGCCGGCCAGGCCGGTCAGCGCGACGGCGACCAGGGCCTTACGAAAGCTGGACATTCTTCACCTCCCCGGACTCCTGCACGAGCCAGGTCTGGATCGCGTTGTTGTGGTAGATCGAGCGCGTGCCGCGCACCTTGCGCAGCTGGGCGTAGGTCGGCTGCACGTAGCCGGTGTCGTCCATTGCGCGCGACTGCACGAGCGTGGGCTTGCCGTCCCAGGCCCAGTCGATGTTGAAGCGCGTCAGGCACTTGTCGAGCACCGGCGTTTCCAGCCGCGCGGTGCGCCAATTGCGCCCGCCGTCGACCGAGACGTCGACCCGCTTGATCTTGCCGCGCCCCGACCAGGCCAGGCCGCTGATGTTGTAGAAGCCCTTGTCCAGGAGCACCTGCCCGCCGGACGGCGTCGTGATCACGCTCTTGCACTCCTGGATGCTGCTGTACTGGCGGTGCAGCCCATCGGGCATCAGGTCGACGTAGTGGATGACCTCGTCCTTGGTGCCATAGGCCTTGTCGCCGACTTCGATGCGGCGCAGGTACTTGACCCAGCTCACGCCCTGCACGCCCGGCACCACCAGCCGCAGCGGGTAGCCGTTCTCGGGGCGCAGCATCTCACCGTTCTGGCCGTAGGCGACGAGCACCTCGCCACTTTCCACCATCTCCATCGGGATCGTGCGCGTCATCGACGACCCGTCGGCACCCTCGCCGAGCACGTAGCGGCCGCGCTTGGTGTCCACGCCGCACAAGTCGAGCAGGATCTTCAGCGGCACGCCGGTGAACTCGCTGCAGCTGATCATGCCGTGCGTGTACTGGCAGGTCGGCACCGCGACGTTGCCCCACTCCATGCCGGTGTTGGCGCCG
>CAZQPN010000758.1:0-1538 GCA_964595215.1 uncultured Rubrivivax sp.
GAAAGGCGCGTCGGCCGAGGGCCGGCGCGGGCGGCCGCCGGCGCGACAATCGTCGCGTGACGAGCCTCCCTGCCTACAGCGCGCCGGCGCCGCCGCGCGACCCCGTCGTCGCCGTCGCGACGGCGCCGGGCCGCGGCGCCGTCGGCATCGTGCGCGTGTCGGGGCACGCGCTGGCGCCGCTGGCGCGCGCGCTGTGCGGTGACCTGCCGGCGCCGCGCCACGCCCGCTACGGCCCCTTCCTGGGCGAGGACGGGGACGCGATCGACCATGGGCTGATGCTGTTCTTCCCGGCGCCGCACTCCTACACCGGCGAGGACGTGATCGAGCTGCAAGCGCACGGTGGCCCCGTCGTGCTGCAGCTGCTGCTGGCACGCTGTCTCGCTCTGGGCGCCCGGGGCGTGGTGCCCGGCCTGCGCTTGGCGCGCCCGGGCGAGTTCACCGAGCGCGCCTTCCTCAACGACAAGCTGGACCTGGCACAGGCCGAGGCGGTGGCTGACCTGATCGATGCCAGCACCGAGGCGGCGGCGCGCTCCGCCGCGCGGGCCGTCGCCGGCGTCTTCTCCGAGCGCATCGGCGCGCTGTCGGAGCGCCTGGTCCGCCTGCGCATGCTGGTCGAAGCGACGCTGGACTTCCCGGAAGAGGAGATCGACTTCCTCGAGCAGGCCGGCGCGCGGCGACAGATCGACGAGGTGCGCGCGGCGCTGGCTGCGGTGACCGCCGGCGCCCGCCAGGGCGCGCTGCTGCGCGAGGGCCTGCGCGTGGTGCTGGCGGGCCAGCCCAATGTCGGCAAGAGCAGCCTGCTGAACGCGCTGGCGGGGGCCGAGCTCGCGATCGTCACGCCGGTCCCGGGCACCACGCGCGACCGCATCGCCGAAACGATACAGATCGAGGGTGTGCCGCTGCACGTGATCGACACCGCCGGCCTGCGCGAGGCGGCACAGGCCGCCGACGAGGTCGAGCGCATCGGCATGGCGCGCAGCTGGGAGGCGATCCGCGACGCCGACGCCGTCATCTTCCTGCACGACCTCACGCGCCGCGGCGAGCCGGCCTACGAGGCGGCCGACGCGGCGGTCGCGGCCGAGCTGGCCGTGGCCGTGCCGCCGGACGCCGTGCTCCACGTGTGGAACAAGGCGGACGCCGCGCCTGCGGCCGCGGCTCACCTGGTCGGAGCGTCGGCCCCTGCCGCAGCGGAGGCGGCCGGATCCGTCGACGACCGACCCTTGGCCCCGCCGCTGGTGCTGTCGGCCCGCAGCGGTGCCGGACTCGAGACGCTGCGACGTGCTCTGCTCGAGCGCGCCGGCTGGCAGGCCGCGCCGGAGGGCGTCTTCATCGCCCGTGCGCGCCACCTGCACGCGCTCGCCGAGGCCGGCCGCCACGTCGAGGCCGCCGCGGCGCTGGCGGCACGGCGTGATGCGGCGCTCGACCTGCTGGCCGAGGAGCTTCGGCTCGCGCACCGGGCGCTGGGCGAGATCACCGGGCAGTTCACCGCCGACGACCTGCTCGGTCAGATCTTCAGCCGCTTCTGCATCGGAAAGTAG
>CAZQPN010000759.1:0-1535 GCA_964595215.1 uncultured Rubrivivax sp.
TGCGGATGGGGTCAGGTCCTGTGTTTCGCATTGTGAAATAAATGACCTGACCCCACCCGAGTCAGAGGCCTTCCTGCGCAACGTCGCCGAGGCGCCGTCGAGCCCGCCGCGGCCGCGCGTGCGCAGCTTGTCCGAGGCGGCCGCCTGACGGCCGAGCCGACGCGACACTGGGTAGCGGGCGACCATGCGCCCGAGTCATGTCGATGAAAACAGAGAATGTCGACACGTCCAGTTGACGTGTCGTCGGCAGCGACCTATGCTGACGACGTGTCGCCAGAATGGCGTAATTGCATCATGACGGGCTCCGCCTCCCCCTGGTGTCCTGACTTGCCGCACAACCAGCTGCCCGCGTTGCCGCCGGCGCGCGACCTGGAAAGCCGTGCCGTGCTCAAGGCCTGCATCGAGGCTCGCGTCGCTCTGGCGGAGCTGAAGCAAGCGGCCGAGCTGATCCCCAATCAGGCGATGCTCATCAACACCATCCCGATGCTGGAAGCCAAGGACAGTTCGGCGATCGAGAACATCGTCACCACCACCGACCGGCTCTTCCAGTACGCCCAGAGTCAGGCGCAAGGCCTCGACAGCGCCGACCCCGCCACCAAGGAGGCGCTGCGCTACCGCACGGCCTTGCAGCGCGGCTACCAGTCGTTGAGAGACCGGCCGCTGTGCACCGCCACCGCCGTGGACGTCTGCCGCACCCTGAAGGGCGTCGATATGGACATCCGGCGCACGCCGGGCACGCAGCTCATCGACGACCGCACGGGCGAAGCGATCTATACCCCGCCCGAGGGCGAGGTGCGCCTGCGCGAGATGCTGGCCAACTGGGAGCGGTTCCTGCACGGTCAGACCGAGTTGGACCCGCTGGTCCGCATGGCCGTGGCCCACTACCAGTTCGAGGCCATCCACCCCTTCACCGACGGCAACGGGCGCACCGGCCGGGTCATCAATATCCTCTACCTGATTCAGGAAGAGCTCCTGAACCTGCCCATCCTGTACCTGAGCCGCCACGTCATCGCGCACAAGGCCGACTACTACGGCCTGCTGCTGGGCGTGACGCGAGACCAGGCCTGGGAGCCCTGGCTGCAGTTCATGCTGCAGGCCGTGGCGGAGACCTCCAGGTGGACCACCGGCAAGATCGCCGCCATCCGCCAACTTGCCGAGCACACCACCGAACACGTGCGTGCGCGGCTGCCCAAGATCTACACGCGGGAACTGGTGGACGTGATCTTCGAACAACCGTACTGCCGCATCGGCAACCTGGTGGACAAGGGCATCGCCCAGCGCCAGGCGGCCTCTCGCTACCTGCATGATCTGGCGGACCTGGGCGTGCTGCTAGAAATGCCGTTCGGCAAGGAGAAGCTCTTCATCCATCCCAAGCTGGTTCAACTGCTCAGTCGGGACAACAACCAGTTCCAGCGCTACGCGTGACAGCGCGCATCGCGCTCGACAAGAGACACGGCCTGCCCAAGCGTGACGAGTTCCCGCCGCCGGCCGCGCGGGCCGAACGCGCCAGGCCGTTGCATGGGGCCGCTCCCTAG
>CAZQPN010000760.1:0-1533 GCA_964595215.1 uncultured Rubrivivax sp.
GGGGCATCGACAGCGCGCCTGCGGCGAAGTAGCTGGCCAGGAACAGCGGCTCGAAGGCCGGCGCCTGCAAGCGGTCGCGGATGAAGAACAGCACCAGCGTCGCCGGCACCGCGCTGGCGATGCCGTTGACGAGGTAGATCGCCAGCAGCGCGCGGAACGCCGGCGTCGCCAGCGGCGCGTGCCAGCGCACGTTGGGCTGGCGCGGCAGCGGCCGAGGCCGCGGCGCACGCGACAGGCCGGCCACGCCGAGCGCCAGCAGCACGGCGAAGGTGACCGTCGCCACGCCCAGCCCGGCGACCGACGGCAGCACGCTGGCCACCAGCACGCCGGTCAGCGCCAGGCCCTCGCGCCACGAGACGATGCGCGCGCGCTGGCCCGGCCCGCCGCCCAGGCGCGCACCCCACGACTGGTGCAGCACCGACAGCACGCTGTAGCTGCGGTAGGTCCACGCGTGCAGCGCGCCGCACCACCACAGCAGCGCCGTCGTGCCCTCGACCGGCGGAAAGAAGAGCGCACGGAATCCGATCGCCAGCGCCACCGCGGCGATCACGGCGGCCGTCAGCACGCGCGCCGCCGAGTGCTCGAACCAGCGGTCGGCCCAGACGCCGATCCACGGATCGGTCAAGGCGTCGAACAGGCGCGCGCCGAGCAGCATCAGCCCGAGGGCGGTCAGCGGGATGCCGAAGGTGGTCGCGTAGTGGTTGGGCAGCACCACGTACAGCGGCAGTGCGACGAAGGCCAGCGGCAGGCCGAGACCGCCGTAGCGCAGCCCGTCGGCCCAGCCGCCGCGCCAGGCCGGGGCCTGCGTGGTGGCGGTCATCAGCGGGCCTGGCCGAGCAGGCGCTCGCGCAGCGCCGGCTCCGACGTCTCGGGCGCGAGCCAGATGCCGAAGAACAGCCGCGCGAAGTCAGGGTCGCGCAGCTCGCCGCGGAGCTCGCCGTTGAAGTAGAAGCGCGCCGCCTCGCCGGGCAGCATCACGCCGGTCAGGCGGTCGCCCTCGCCGACGTCGGGGAACAGGCGCGTCATCTCGGTCTGCCACGCCGCCGCCTGCGGCTCGGGCAGCGTCCCCTGGCGCGCCATCTCTTCGATCGAGCGCTCGGCGATCAGCTTGCCGACGAGGCGGCGCGCGTACTGGATCTCGAGCGCCAGCGGCGTTTCGGCCCAGCGCGCGGCCAGCACCGCCGCCGGCACGTGGGACGGTGTCCACAGGCGGATGTCGTAGACCGACAGGCCGAAGAAGCGCAGCCGACCCTCGCCGCGCAGCTGCGCACCCGGCCAGCGTCTGGCCAGCTCCAGCGGCAGGCTCCCCTGTGCCCGAGCACGCCCCGCTACGCCGGCCAGCGGCAGCGCCAGCAGGGCATAGGTGGCCGCCAGGGCCAGCACGGTGCGCCGGTTCAGGGCCATCGGTTCAGGGGCGCGTCAGCGTGAACTGCACGACGTCGGTGTTGCCGGTCGCAAAGGCGGCCTCGCAGTAGGCCAGGTAGAACTCCCAGATGCGCATGAAGCGGGTGTCGAAGCCGAGCTGGCGCACCT
>CAZQPN010000761.1:0-1531 GCA_964595215.1 uncultured Rubrivivax sp.
TCTCGAGCATGGTCAGGCGCTTGAAGTAGTGGCTGGCGACGTACTCGTCGGTGCAGCCGATGCCCCCGTGCAGCTGGATGCACTGCTGGCCGACGAAGCGCATCGACTGTCCGAGCTGCACCTTGGACTGGCTGAGCGCGCGCCGGCGCGGCGCCGGTGCCTCGCCGAGCTTGAGGCTGGCGTAGTAGCTCATCGAGCGGCCGAGCTCGAGTTGCATCTTGACGTCGGCGATGCGGTGGCGAAGGGCCTGGAAGCTCGCGATCGCGACACCGAACTGCTTGCGCGTGTTCATGTACTCGACCGTGATCGCGGTCAGCCGATCCATCAGGCCGACGGCTTCGGCGCAGACGGCGGCGATGCCGATGTCCTGCGCCGCCTCGATGGCCGGCCAGGCGTTCTCGGCGATCAGCGTCGCCGGTGTCGCGGTCAGGCCGAGCTCGGCCGCGCGCGCCCCGTCCTGCGTCGGGAAGCCGCGCACCTTGGCGGCCGAGGCCTCGACGAGGAACAGGCCGATGCCGCCGAGGTCGCCTGCCTCCCCGGCCATGCGGGCCGAGACGACGAAGGCGTCGGCCTCGTCGCCACCGGCAACCGGCAGCTTCTTGCCGGTCAGCGCCCAGCCATCGCCATCCTGCTCGGCCCTCGTGTCCATCCGCTCCAGGCGATAGCGCGCCGCGTGCTCCTGCAGCGCCGGCACGACCATCGCCTCGCCGCTGGCGACGCGCGGCAGCCATTCGGCCTGCAGTGCGGCCGGCGCCGCCGCCAGCAGCGCCGGCGTCATCAGCGCCGCCTCGGCATAAGGCGCGTTGACCAGGCCGCGGCCCAGCTCCTCCATCACCACCATCGCCTCGACCGCGCCGAAGCCCATGCCATCGTGCGCTGCAGGCACCGCCAGTCCGGCCAGCCCGAGCCCGGCGAGCTCGCCGTAGACCTCGCGCGTCGCGCCGCCGGCCTTCGCGATCGCGTGCCGACGGTCGAAGCCGAAGCCCTTGCCGACCCAGCGCTGGACGGCGTCGCGCAGGGCGTTCTGGTCGTCGGTGAAGTCGAAGTCCATGTCAGCTCCCGAGCACGGTGGCGGCGACGATGTTGCGCTGGACCTCGTTGGATCCGCCATAGATCGTCGTCTTGCGCATGTTGAAGTAGGTGCCGGCCAGCGGCGCCAGATGCGCCGCACCGACATGGCCGCCCTGCCAGCCGGCGTCCAGCGCCTCGTGGACGAAGGCCCGGCAGGCCGGGCCGCCGGCGAGCATCATCAGCTCGGCGTAGCGCTGCTGGATCTCGCTGCCGCGGATCTTCAGCAGGCCGGCCACGTCCAGGCTCTGCTTGCCGCCCTTCTCGGCGCTGAGCACGCGCAGCACCATCATCTCCAGCGCGACGACGTCGACCTCCAGCAGCGCGATCTGGTCGCGGAAGCGGGCGTCTTCGTACACTCCCTCGGCCTTGGCGATGCGCTTCAGGCGCTCGAGCTCGCGCTTGGTGCGGTTGACGTCGGCGATGTTGGTGCGTTCGTGGCTGAGCAGGTGCTTGGCGTAGG
>CAZQPN010000762.1:0-1528 GCA_964595215.1 uncultured Rubrivivax sp.
AAGGAAGGCGACCAGCTCGAGTTCTTCGAGGTCAAGGAAGTGGCACGCACGCTGTAATCCGGCGGATTTGCCTTCACCTGCAAGCCCCGCCTGGACTGTCCCGGGCGGGGTTTGTGCTTAGGAGCTCCCGATGCGACACAAGAAAGCCCCCGCCAACCGCAGCTTCCGCGTCGCCGACCAGATCCAGCGCGATCTGGCGGAGCTGATCCGCGACCTCAAGGACCCGCGCATCGGCCTCGTCACGCTCAACGCGGTCGAGGTCACCCCCGACTACGCGCACGCCAAGGTCTACTTCTCGCTGCTGATGGGCGACGAGGAGGCCTGCACGACCGCGCTCAACGAGGCCGCCGGGTTCCTGCGCAACGGCCTGTTCAAGCGGCTGACCATCCATACCGTGCCGACGCTGCACTTTGTCTACGACCGCACGACCGAGCGCGCCGCCGATCTGTCGGCGCTGATCGCCAAGGCCAATGCGACGCGTGCCAAGGACGCCGACGAGTGACGCGCACCACCGCCCCTCGCGTCGCCCGCCGCCCGTTGCACGGCGTGCTGCTGCTCGACAAGCCGCTGGGCCTGACGAGCAATGCCGCGCTGCAGCAGGCCAGGCGACTGCTGCGCGCCGAGAAGGGTGGTCACACGGGGACGCTGGACCCGATGGCCAGTGGCCTGCTGCCGCTTTGCTTCGGCGCGGCGACCAAGTTCTCGCAGGCCAACCTGGATGCCGACAAGGCCTACCGCGCGACCCTTCGCCTCGGCGAGCGCAGCAGCACCGGCGACGCCGAGGGCGAGATCACGGCCGGGGCCGCACCCGCCTTCGGGCGTACCGCGCTTGACGCCGCCTGCGCCGCGCTGACCGGCGCCATCGATCAGCTGCCACCGATGCACTCGGCCCTGAAGAAGGATGGCCGCGCGTTGTACGACTATGCGCGAGCCGGGCTCGTCGTCGAGCGCTCGCCACGCCGGGTGACGATCCATCGCCTGGACGTCGTCGAGTGGCACGGTGACCGCCTGGTGATCGACGTGCGTTGCAGCAAGGGCACCTACATCCGCACGCTGGCCGCCGACCTCGGTGACCGCCTGGGCTGCGGCGCCTGGCTGGCCGGCCTGCGGCGTACCGCCAGCGGGCTGTTCGACATCGGTCAGGCGACAACGCTGGACGCGCTGGCTGCGCTGGACGAATCGGCGCGCGAAGCGCTGTTGCTGCCGCCCGATGCGCTGCTGGACGGTCAGCCGGTCGTCCGGCTGCCAGCCGACGAAGCGGGTCGCTTCCTGGCCGGCCTGCGCCGCCGGATCGCCCTGGACGACGCCCCGCAGGTGCGCGTCTACGGCCCGGTGCCGGCGGCCGCCACCTCCGAACGCGCCGTCTTCCTCGGCAGCGCCCACATCACGGCTGGCGAACTGATCGCCGACCGTCTGCTCTCACCTCCAGAAGTGAACGCCCTGCTGGCGTGACCCCCATGACCCGACAGATCCGCAACATCGCCATCATCGCCCACGTCGACCACGGCAAGACGACGCTGGTGGACCA
>CAZQPN010000763.1:0-1528 GCA_964595215.1 uncultured Rubrivivax sp.
CGACGTCGTCGTGCAGCAGCGTCGCGGTGTGGATGAACTCGACGATGGCGGCCAGCTCGTGCCGGGCCGGGCCGGTGAACCCGAGCGCCTGCGAGACCAGCAACACCAGCCGCGGCCGGATGCGTTTGCCGCCCGCGCCGATGATGTAGTTGGCGATCTGGTCGATGAGGACGACGTCCGACGCCAGCCGCGCCCGGATGACCGCGTCCACGCTGCGCATGTCGGCGTCCATCGGGTCCGCGGCGGTGGGGGGGGCGGTGGTGTCGAGCACGGAGGGCCGTCGGTCAGCGTGCCGCATTATAGAAACGGGCGCCCCGGCCGGGCGCGACGGCCCGCCGGTGGCTGCCCGGCCGGCGGGCCGGCACCGGCGGTGATCGAGGGTTTGTTGCTATACTTGAAGGCTTTTCGGCCGTTGATCTCTCTCTTGGGAGACTCGTCGCGCCGGATTCCGCCGGATCGTCGATGCCTCAAGCCGGCGTTCCATCCATCCTGAAAGGGCACACATGTACGCGGTCATAAAAACCGGTGGCAAGCAATACAAGGTTGCTGCCGGCGAAAAGATCAAGGTAGAACAGATTGCTGCGGACGTTGGCCAGGAGATCGTGATCGAACAGGTGCTGGCCGTCGGCAACGGCGCGGACCTGAAGGTCGGGGCCCCCTGGGTCGAAGGCGCCACCGTCAGCGCGACGGTGGTCTCGCACGGCCGGCATGACAAGGTGCGCATCTTCAAGATGCGCCGCCGCAAGCACTACCAGAAGCACGGCGGCCACCGCCAGAACTACACCGAGCTGCAGATCGGCGCGGTCAACGGCTGAAGGGGTAAGACACCATGGCACAGAAGAAGGGCGGCGGCTCGACCCGCAACGGCCGCGATTCCAAGCCGAAGATGCTCGGCGTGAAGGTCTACGGCGGCCAGATCATCTCCGCCGGCGGCATCATCGTGCGCCAGCGCGGCACCAAGTTCCACGCCGGCACCAACGTCGGCATGGGGCGCGACCACACCCTGTTCGCGACCGTCGACGGCACCGTGTCGTTCGCGGTCAAGGGCCCGAAGAATCAGCAGACGGTGTTCGTCACGCCGGCCTGAGCCCGCGCGCGATCCGGACACCGAAGCCCCGGCCCGCCGGGGCTTCGTCGTTTGGTCACCGCCCACGCTTCCCGTACCAGAGGTCGCAGCCATGAAGTTCGTCGACGAGGCCACCATCGACATCGCCGCCGGCAACGGCGGGGCCGGTTGCGCCAGCTTCCGGCGCGAGAAGTTCATCCCCTTCGGCGGGCCGAACGGCGGCGACGGCGGGCGCGGCGGCAGCGTCTACATGGTGGCCGACCCCAACATCAACACGCTGATCGACTACCGCTACCAGCGCCGTTTCGAGGCGAAGAATGGCGAAGCCGGCCGCGGGTCGGACCAGTACGGCGCCGCCGGTGCCGACATCGTGCTGCGCGTGCCGGTGGGCACCATCGTAACCGACGTCGACACCGGCGAGCGCGTGGTCGAACTGCTGGTGCCGGACGAGAAGGTGCTTGT
>CAZQPN010000764.1:0-1519 GCA_964595215.1 uncultured Rubrivivax sp.
ATCCAGATCAGCGACACCCAGACCACGCCGTACATCAGCATGAAGGCGCTGGAGCGCACGCCGGTCCAGTCCAGCAGCGCGCCGAACATGATCGGAAGGATGAAGCCGCCCAGGCCACCGGCCAGGCCGACGATGCCGCTGACGGTGCCGATGTTGTGCGGGTAGTCGTCGGCCACGTACTTGAAGACGCTGGCCTTGCCGACCGCCCAGGCGATGCCGAGCACGAACATCAGCACGGTGAAGCTGTAGACGTTGTGCGCCAGCGTGAACGTCGTGGGGCCGTCGGTGGTCTGCACCGTGTAGCTGGTCGTCGGGTAGGACAGCAGGAACAGGCAGATCCAGCTCACCCACATCACCCACCAGCTCACGCGGTGGGCGCCCCACTTGTCGCTCATCCAGCCGCCGAGCGCGCGCAGCACGCCGCCGGGCAGCGAGAAGGCCGCCGCCAGCAGCGCCGCGACGCGGATGTCCAGGCCATACTCGCCGACGTAGTACTGCACCATCCACAGGCTCAGCGCCACGTAGCCGCCGAAGACGATGCTGTAATACTGGCAGTACTTCAGCACGCGCGGGTCCTTCAGCATCTTGAGCTGGTCGACGAAACGCGTGTTCGCCGGCACCAGGTGCTTCGGGTCGCTCGCGCTGCCGAGCCAGAACACGATCAGCGTGCCGAGCATGATGGCGGCGTAGACCTTGGGCACCATGGTCCAGCCGAAGGCCACCAGGATCGCCGGGGCGACGAACTTGTTGACCGCCGCGCCCGCGTTGCCGGCGCCGAAGATGCCCATCGCCATACCCTGGCGGCTCTTCGGGAACCAGCGCGCGACGTAGGGCGTGCCGACCGAGAACGAGCCGCCGGCCAGCCCCAGCACGAGGCCGATGACGAGGAAGTGCCAGTAGGCGGTCGCGTAGGACATCAGGAAGATCGCGGGCACCGTCACGGCCATCAGCACCGCGAACACGATGCGGCCGCCGTACTTGTCGGTCCAGATGCCCAGCGGCACGCGCACCAGCGAGCCGCTGAGCACCGGCATCGCCGTCAGCAGCCCGAACTCGGTGGCGTTCAGGCCGAGCGTCTGCTTCAGCGGGATGCCGATGACGGCGAACATCATCCAGACCATGAAGCAGGTCGTGAAGGCCAGGGTGCTGACGATCAGGACCGACCAAGCCTTGGGGGCGAGAGGGGGGCTCTTGGCGGACATGCCGGGATCTCCTTTTGGGATACCCGCACTGTCGGCGCGCCGCCACGCGCGCGCCATCCGCCGATGGCATGCGTCGCTCGCGGCAGAAGGACGATGCTTCTGCCGCGGCCCTCGTCCTGAAGAACTAGTCGCGCCGCCGATCCGGCGCCGGCTTGCGCCAGGTCAAGCCGGCAGCACGGCCTGCTGGTACAGGGCGGACGCGAGCCGCGTCAGCGGACCGGGTTGCCCGTCGCCGACCACACGTCCGTCGACGCGCACCACCGGCGTCACGCCGCCCAGGGTGCCGGTGACGAAGGCCTCGTCGGCGCCGTAGACCT
>CAZQPN010000765.1:0-1519 GCA_964595215.1 uncultured Rubrivivax sp.
GTGGATGGAAGCGGTCAGGGCCTGGTCCACGGGGCCGCGCTCGTCGATGGGTGCGCCCAGCACGTCCATGATGCGGCCCAGCGTGGCCTTGCCCACCGGCACCGTGATCGGCGCCCCGGTGTTCGTGACCATCAGGCCGCGGCGCAGCCCGTCGGACGAGCCCAGCGCGATGGTGCGCACGACGCCGTCGCCAAGCTGCTGCTGGACTTCCAGCGTCAGCGCGCCACCCTCGAGCTTGAGCGCGTCGTAGATGTGCGGCATCTGGTCGCGCGGGAATTCGACGTCCACCACGGCGCCGATGCACTGGACGATCTTGCCTTGAGCCATTTTCTGTCGATCCTTCAATCTGGTTTCGTTGCGTGCGGTCCGCCCTGCCGGGTCAGCCGCTGATGGCGGCCGCGCCGCTGACGATCTCGGAGAGTTCCTTTGTGATCGCCGCCTGCCGCGTCTTGTTGTAGATCAGCTTCATCTCGGCGATCAGGTTGCCGGCGTTGTCGGTGGCTGCCTTCATCGCCACCATGCGCGCCGACTGCTCCGAGGCCATGTTCTCGGCCACCGCCTGGTAGACCAGGGCCTCGATGTAGCGCGTCATCAGCTCGTCGATGACGGTCGCCGGGTCCGGCTCGTAGATGTAGTCCCAGCCATACTGGGACTTCTCGGCCGCGCTCTGCTCGAGCCGCTCTGCCGACAGCGGCAGCAATTGCTCGACGATCGGCTCCTGCCGCATCGTGTTGATGAAGTTGGTGTAGCAGACGTAGACCGCGTCAAGCTCGCCGGCGACGAAAGCGTCGAGCATCACCTTGACCGGGCCGATGAGCTTCTCGAGCTGCGGCGCGTCGCCGAGCTGCGTGGCGTGGCTGACCACGGGCACGCCCAGGCGGTTCAGGAAGCTGAAGCCCTTGTTGCCGATCGCCACCGCCTTGACCTGGCCGCCACCGTCCTGCACCTCGCGCATCTTGTTGGTCAGCGCGCGCAGGATGTTGGTGTTCAGGCCGCCGCACAGGCCCTTGTCGGTCGTGACGACGATGAAGCCGACCTTCTTGACGTCCTGGACGACGCGCATGAAGGGGCTGCGGTACTCGGGGTTGGCCTGCGACAGGTTGGCCGTGATGTTGCGGATCTTGTCCGCATACGGCCGCGCCGCGCGCATGCGCTCCTGCGCCTTGCGCATCTTGGACGCGGCGACCATCTCCATCGCCTTCGTGATCTTCTTCGTGTTCTCGAAGGACTTGATCTTGCCGCGAATCTCTTTTCCGACTGCCATCTGGTCAGCACTCCGGTGCGTTAGCGGGGATCGGCCGGCGCCGGGCCGCCCCAAGCCGGCCGCTGCCCCCCTGGGGGGCAGCGCGCGCAGTCAGCCTGGGGGCCAAGTAGGTCATGCGAACGACTTCTTGAACGCGACGATGGCGGCTGTCAGTTCTTCCTCGGCGCCCTTGTCCATCGCCTTGTCGGTCTCGAGCTTGGTCAGCAGCGCCGCGTGGCTGGACTTCAGGTGCTGGTGCAGGCCGTGCTCGAAGGC
>CAZQPN010000766.1:0-1518 GCA_964595215.1 uncultured Rubrivivax sp.
GCTACCGACTTGGGTTTCTCGACACCGTGCTCTTCGGACAGCGGCTTGAATTCGGCGAAGCCGGCGTCCGACAGGGCGATGAACCACTCGACCTCGACCTGCACCCGTCGATGCATCAGGCCGAACTCGGACAGCAAGGGGCGCAGCGGCGCCAGCCTGGCGGCGTAGCGGCCGTCCAGCGGGGACAGGGCGGTGAGGGCGGACAGGCTCATGGAGGAGGCCGGCTGCGCAAGCGGGGCCGGTCGGGCGAAGGAGAGGGAGGCGCGCCGCGCGGGCGGCCCGCCCGTCGGTCAGGCTGCGGGTATGGGCCCGCACGGCGCGGATTTTAGGCGCCCGGTCGCCCCCGGGGCCGGGCGCGCCGATCGCACAATGGCGGCCCCGGTCCGAGCGCGGACCGGCCCTGGCCCCGGAGTTCGCTGCCATGCCCGACACCCCCCGCGCCCTCGTCTTCGACGTCTTCGGCACCGTGGTCGACTGGCACGGCTCGATCGCGCGCGAGGTGCGCGCGGCCGGCCTGACGGCCGACCCCGACGCCTTCGCGCTCGCCTGGCGCGCCGGCTATGCGCCGGCGATGGACGACGTGCGCAGCGGCCGGCTTCCGTGGACCCCGATCGACGGCCTGCACCGGCGCATCCTCGACCGCCTGCTGGTTGACCGTGGAATCAGGATCGATGAAAAAGCGTGCGCTCACTTGAACCTGGCGTGGCACCGTCTCGATCCGTGGCCGGACGTCCTCGACGGCCTGCGCCGGCTGAGGGCCCGGTGGCCGGTGGCGACGCTGTCCAACGGCAACGTCTCGCTGCTGATCGACCTGGCGCGCCATGGCGGCACCACCTGGGACGCGGTGTTCTCGGCCGAGCTGTTCGGCCACTACAAGCCCGACCCAGAGGTCTACCTCGGCGCCGCCCGGCTGCTCGGCCTGCCGCCGCAGGACGTCACGCTGGTCGCGGCCCACCCCGACGACCTGCGCGCCGCCGCGCGCTGCGGGCTGGGCACCGCGCTCGTGCTGCGGCCGCATGAGTACGGGCGGAACGCGGGATTGCCGGGTTACGCCGACAACGAGTTCGACCACGTCGTGGACGGCTTCGGGGCGCTCGCCGACGTGCTCGGAGGGTGAGCGACGCGCGGACGCTCAGGCGTGCACCATGCCGAAGATCGCGTAATACGCCAGCGCCGCCAGCAGCGCCGTGGCCGGGACCGTCACGACCCAGGCGGCGGCGATCTTCAGCAGCTCAGAGCGCTTCACGAGCTGCTGCCGGTAGACCTTTTTCAGCCGCTTGCGCTCGACCTTGCTCAAAGCCGCAGGCGCGGCGTGCACCTTCAGCTGCGCCAGCATGTCGCGCTTCTTCTCCAGCGAGGCCGCGGTGAACTCCGCCAGGAAGCGCTCCACCACCTCCTTGTCCTCGCCGAGGTGGTGCATCTGGATGAACTCGATGGCACCGGCGTGCCGGCGCTTCAGGTATTCGCGCAGGAAGCCGACGCCGAACACGCCGCCGACCGCGATGTGGGTCGAGCTCA
>CAZQPN010000767.1:0-1512 GCA_964595215.1 uncultured Rubrivivax sp.
CCCGGGACGGTCTGGGACAAAAAGGCCTTACACCGCAACAGGGTAGCGACCATCCAGGGATCGCCATGGACCCCTGAAACCTCACTCGATGTTCTGCACCTGCTCGCGCATCTGCTCGATGGCCACCTTCATCGCCACCGAGACATTGGTCAGCTCCAGCGCCGCCGACTTGCTGCCCAGCGTGTTGGCCTCGCGGTGCAGCTCCTGGATCAGGAAGTCCAGCCGCTTGCCGAGTTCGCCGCCGCGTGCCAGCAGGCGGTCGATCTCGTCGAGGTGGGCGGTCAGGCGCGCGAGCTCCTCGGCGACGTCGATGCGGATCGCGAAGGCCGCTGCCTCGGTCAGCGCGCGCTCCTGCAGCGCCTCGGGCGGGACGGCGGCGGCGGAGGTGCCGGCGCTGTCCAGCGCCTCGCGCCAGCGCTCGAGGAAGCGCTGCTGCTGGCGCTGAACCACGGCCGGGACCAGCGGCGCCGCCTCGGCCACCAGCGTGCGCAGGTGGGCGGTGCGCTCGCGCAGCACGCCGGCCAGGCGCTCGCCCTCGCGGGCGCGCGCGGCCACCAGGGCGTCGAGCGCGGCGCGCGCGGCCGCCAGTGCCGGCTCGTCCAGGCGCTCCGGCGGCGTACCGCTGCGGCACCAGTGAAGCGTCTCGTGCACCGACAGCGGGGCGGCTCGCGGCAGCCATGCCTGGACCATGGTCTCCAACTGGGCCAGACGGTTCAGCGCGTCGGCGCCCGGCCGCGGCAAGGCGGCATCGGCGTCGCGGGCCGACGTGATGCGCAACTCCACCTTGCCACGCCGCAGCCGGCCGCCGGCCAGCTCGCGCAGCGCGGGCTCGAGCGAGCGCAACTCCTCGGGCAGGCGCAGGCTGAGGTCGAGGAAGCGGCCGTTGACCGAACGCCACTCCGCTGTCACCGCCGCGGCACCGCTGTCCGGCCCGCGATCCGTCCCGGCGGCCACGCCTGCATGGGCGCTGCCGTAACCGGTCATGCTGTAGACTGACATTGCCGAATCACGCCAAATTTTGATTATGTCAAAGGCAAAACCCGCGCCATTGCCGTCGGGCACGGTCGTCGGGGGCTACCAGGTCATCAAGCGGCTGGCGGCAGGTGGATTCGGCGTCGTTTACCTGGCAGAGGACGAGAAGCGCCACCTGGTGGCGCTGAAGGAATACCTGCCCGCCTCGCTGGCCGATCGTGCGCCGGGCGAGTTGACGCCGCGCGTCAAGCCCGACAAGCAGCCGTTGTATCGACTGGGTCTCAAGAGCTTCTTCGAGGAGGGGCGCAGCCTCGCCCAGATCAGCCACCCGAGCGTCGTCTCGGTGCTGAACTTCTTCCGCGAGAACGAGACCGTCTACATGGTGATGAACTACCTGCAGGGCGACACCCTGCAGGACTTCATCGTCACCGCGCGCGACTTGAAGCGCGACAAGGTCTTCCGCGAGTCGACGATCCGCAGCCTGTTCGACGAGATCCTGCGCGGCCTGCGCATCGTGCACCAGCACAAGATGCTGCACCT
>CAZQPN010000768.1:0-1512 GCA_964595215.1 uncultured Rubrivivax sp.
TCGGAACGAGGCCCGGCAGGGTGGCGCCGGTGCCACCGGTGCGCAGCGCGGAACCAACCGCCGGGCGCCAGTCGAACGCGAATCCGTTGGAGACGGTCGTCGCAGCGCTCGGCACGTTCACGAAGAGCGTGTGCGCGGCGTCGGCGGAGATGGTGTTGTTGCTGGTCGCGAAGCGATCTTCGGTGCCGAAGCGATTCGTCGCGCCGGCCACATCGTACGTGCGCGGGTTATCGACGAACAGGTTGTTGATGATGTTCAGCGAGTCTTCGGTGATGCGCGTGCTGGTCTCAGGATCGAAGACCGAGAGGCCGGTCTCCGGCCAGCGGCCGACCACACCGTTCATCCAGACGCCACCGGTGCCGCGGCGCGCGAGCATGCCGACACCGCCGTCGCCACCCGCGCGCACCGGCAGGACGCCCGGGCCCGGGCCGATGATCGTGAAGTTCGCGAACACAGGCATCGAGTACGGCGTCGAGTTGAAGCCCGCCGCGCAGGTGCCAGAGGTGGAGCCGCAACCGTCGATTTCGAAGCCGTTCTGTTCACCCGAGAGTGCACCCGGGTTGCCAGCGCGCGGCGAAACGCGCGGGCCAGTCTGCAGCGCAATCAGGAACTGGTGACGGCCGCGGTGTCCTTCGGCCGCGTCGTAGTGGTCGTCGCCGGACTCGTACGAGACGAGGTAGCGGCTGTCCACCGTGCCACCGAACCACTCGAACATGTCGTCGAGGCCGCGGATGGCCTGGTTGTACTCAAAGCGCGTCGAGTTGCCGACGGCGTACATCGAGTAGGAGTTGAGCTCGACGTTGAGGATCGCGGCAGCGCCGGCGAACTCAACGCGGGTGTAGACGTAGTCGCCCGAGTTGTCGTTATCGAGGTTGCCGCCGTTCCAGCTGACGGTGTCGGCCGGAGCCGGCCCTTCGACGACGGTGCGGCCCGTGCGGTTGGACCGCGCGTTGCCAACGATGATCAGACCGCCCCAGTCACCCGGGAAGCGATTGCCCGGCGCGGCGGCCGAGGTCATGATGATCGGCTCGGCGGCGGTGCCGACGGCGTCAATCTGCGAGCCGCGGAGGACCATCAGCGCGACCACTGGCGGCGCAGAGCCTTCCGTAATCGGACCGCCGATGACGCGCGTCCCCGGCTGGATCGTGAGGGTCGCGCCGTTGGCGACCGAGATGATGCGGGTCAGCTGATAGATGTTGGTGCTCAGCCACGTCGTGTTGGTGGTGATGTCACCAGTAACCTGGACGACCGGGCGGTCGGGCGTACGAACCGAGGCTTCGGTCGAGTAGGGGCCGTTCTCGGCGGCGCGGACCGCGCGCACGCGGTAGCGGTAGTCCTGCTCGGCAGTGACGCCGTTGTCGGGGACTTCGAGGCCGGTGACGACATCCACCGACGTAAAGGTGCCGCCGGACGTACCAGCGGCCCGCTCGACCTCGTACGCGCCGGCGCCGGCGACGGCGCTCCACGTGACACGGGTGCTGGTGGGGCTGAGCGCAGTGACGGCGACGCCGG
>CAZQPN010000769.1:0-1508 GCA_964595215.1 uncultured Rubrivivax sp.
TCAAGTAGCCAGACTGGCGCCTGGGGCGGGACGCGCCGGCCCGGCCTGCGCGCCAGGTGTGCGCGGTGGCCCGCCTAGAATCATCCCGTCCGTGCCGGCTTAGCTCAGCTGGTAGAGCACCCGCCTTGTAAGCGGAAGGTCGTCAGTTCGACTCTGACAGCCGGCACCATCCTCCAGCGTCGATTTCGCTCGATCGCCTGACCGCGCAAGCCCGGTCAGCACAGGCGCCACGGGCACTTGGCGCGCCCGGCCCGGTGCCGGCACAGGATCACGGCGCCAGCGGCAGCGCATCGCCGGGGCCGAGGTGGCGCCGCAGCGCCGCCTCCCGCGCGCCGTCGCGCCCGCGGGCACTGGCGGCCAGCCAGCGATCGGGCTGCGCGCGTCCATGGTCGCGCAACCGGTGCAGGAAATCCGGCTGCGCGCCGAGACGGCTTCGCGTGTCCAGCGTGCGCATCAGCGCCTCGTCCTCGATCACGTGCAGCCGCAGCGCACGCAGCCGCCGCGCGAGGCGGCACCACCGGCGCCGGCGGCGACCGCCTGGCAGGCCGGCGCGATGCCCTGCAGCTGGCTGGCGAACGACGATGCGAACGCGGTCTCGCCCAGCCGATGCGAGATGCCCTCGGCGAGCACCGGCGCCGACGGCCCGCGCCAGGCGTGCAGCAGCACCGCCAGCAGCTCGGGCGCGGCACTGCGGTGTACCAGCGGCAGCAGCGGTGGGTCGGCCGTCAGTCCGCCGTCCCAGAAGGCGCGGCCGTCGATGCGCACCGGATCGTGCAGCGTCGGCATGCAGGCCGACGCCGGCAGCACCTCGATCCGCAGCTCGGCGGCCTCGAACAGCCGCGCCTGCGCTCTGCCGACCTCGGTCGTGGCGACGAACAGCGGCACCGCCGCTGGCGGCCTCGATCGCGACCCGGCCGTCCTCGAGCAGGCGGTCGAGCACGCCCCAGGTGAAGGCGCCGTGGGCGCCGCCGCCCCGCAGCGCCAGGGCCAGCCGGCGCCCGCCTGCGGTGCGCGTGCGGCCCATCGTCGGCTCCGGCGCGTCCACGCGCTCACTGTGCAAATAGGTCGCCGTCGATCGGCAGCGCGTGGCCGGTGATGAACGAGCTGGCGTCGGTGAAGAACCAGGCCACCGTCTGCGCCACCTCGTCGAGCGAGCCGACGCGGCCGGCCGGGTACAGCGCCTTGACCTGCGCCTCGCGCAGCGCGTCGCCGCCGAAGATCGCCTCGCTCATCACGGTGTCGTCGACGATGCCCGGGCAGATGGCGTTGGTGCGCAGGCCCTGCGCGGCGTACTCCAGCGCCGCAGCCCGGGTCAGGCCGACGACGCCGTGCTTGCTGGCGATGCAGGCGGTGCCGACCAGGCGGTTGCCGTACAGGCCCGCGACCGACGCGTGGTTGACGATCACGCCGCGGCCGCGCGGCAGCATGCGAGGGATCTCGTGTTTCAGGCACAGCCACACGTCCTTCAGGTTGACGTCGATGACGCGATCCCACACCGCCTCGTCGAG
>CAZQPN010000770.1:0-1504 GCA_964595215.1 uncultured Rubrivivax sp.
CACGATGGCCAGCACCTGCGCCATCACGCGGTCACCGCCCGGGTTGCGCAGCAACCCTCGGCGCAGCCGCTGCAGCGGCTCGGGCATGTCGGCGAACGGCGCCCCGTTCCTCAGCGCGCCGGGCTTCCTCTGCAGCAGCGGGATGTAGTGTTGCCAGTCGTACCTCGTCTCGCCGGCATTGCTCAGCCGGTCGTGGCGGGCCACGATCCTGTCGTCGGTCACGACCACTACGCTGGCCGGGTACAGCCGCGTGCTGACCATCTGCCCGACCAGCTCGCACGGCACCGAGTAGCGGTTGCGCGCCACCGACACCAAGCAGGTGCTGGACACCCGCGCCGGCTTCTCGACGTAGCCGTCGAACGGCGCGGGCATGGGCATGAGGTGCGCCCGCTCGTGCTCCAGCATCTCGGCCACGCTGAACTGGTCATGCTCGGGGTGGCGCACTTCCTCCCACAAGGCCCGGCAGCGCTGGCCCAGCCAGGCGTTGAGCTCGGTGAAGCTGCCGAACTTGAGCTTGGACGCGTCGATCCAGACGCGCCGACGGCTGTCCTGTACGTTCTTCTCGACGACGCCCTTCTCCCAGCCCGAGGCGACGTTGCAGAAGTCCGGGTCGACCAGGTAGTGCGCACACATGGTGGCGAAGCGCTCGTTGACGATGCGGCCCTTGCCTTTCTTGACCTTGTCTACGGCCGTCTTCATGTTGTCGTAGATGCCTCGCCTGGCCACGCCGCCCAGCGCCGCAAACGACCGGGTGTGGGCGTCGAACAGCATCTCGTGACCCTGGCTGGGATAGGCCACCAGCCAGAACGCCCGCGAGGCGCACAGCTTCATGTGGGCCACTTGCACCCGGTAGTAGATGCCGCCGACCACCAGGCCTTCCTCGCTCCAGTCGAACTGGTAGGCCTCGCCCAGCTCGAAGGCCAGCGGGATGAAGGCGTTCGCCACAGCACCCTGGCCCTCGCCCTGGCGCCACGCCCGGATGAAGTCGGTCACTCGGGTGTAGCCGCCGTCGTAGCCGGCTGCTCTGATCTCGGCGTACAGCGCCTTGGCCGTGCGCCGCTCCTGCCTGGGCCGCCGGGCGTCAGCCTTCAGCGCCTGCTTGAGCGCGTCGTGGAAGACCGTTAGCTTGCCCGGCTGCTCGCCGCGGCGGTACTTCGGCGGGCCATCGACCTCGCCGTGCAACCACTTCGATACCGTGTTGCGCGACAGCCCCGTGATGCGCGAGATCTCGCGCTCCGACTTCTTCTTCCGGCCATGCAAACGCCGGATCCTGCCAATCATGTCCATGGTGATCACTCCTCGTCCTCTGCTGCACAAAAACGCAGCAGAGCAGGTTGAACACCTGGCTCAGTTTTAAGTCGGCATCAGGCCAAAAAGTGGCTCAGTTTTCGGTCGGCGGCAACAGACCTTCAAGCCCGCAGTGGAAGACGCCTGGCTAAGCGACCTGGAGAGCCATGCCGACTTCAACGGCGATGAATACGTCGTCACCGCCGCGGCAACCGAC
>CAZQPN010000771.1:0-1500 GCA_964595215.1 uncultured Rubrivivax sp.
GGCAGCGGCAGCTTTGCGGTGCTGCCGGGCGACGACGTGACGATCGCGGGCAGCCCGACGGCCGGCTTCCTGGATGCCAACGCCGGGCTCGACAAGCCGGTCGCGCTGTCGGGCCTGACGCTGGCAGGCGCGGACGCCGGCAACTACACCACCGTTGCACCGACCGGGCTGAGCGCCGACATCAGCCCGCTCAGCGTGACCGTTACCGGCCTGTCGGCGCTGGACAAGGTCTACGACGGCAGCCTCGTCGCGCTGCTCAGCGGGACCCCGAGCTTCACGCTGCTGGCCGAAGACACGGTCGACCTGGTGCTGTCGGGCACGGGCACGTTCAGCGACAAGAACGTCGGGGTCGGCAAGGCCGTGACGATCGACTCGTTCACCGCCACCGGCCCCGATGCGGGGAACTACAGCTTCGAGCTGCCGGTGTTGAGCGCCGGCATCACCCCGGCCACGCTGACCGTCACCGGCTTGGGCACCGCGCCGAAGATCTACGACGCGACGACCGCGGTGGCGCTGTCGGGCAGCGCGCTGATCAGTCCGTTCTCGGGCGATGACGTCGGCCTGAGCGGCGCGGCCAGCGGGTCGACCCCGGACGCAGACGCAGGACTGGCCCGGCCGGTCACCGTCGGCGGGCTGAGTCTGAGCGGCAGCGACGCCGGCAACTACACGCTGCGGCTGCCGACGAACCTGAGCGTCGACGTGCTGCGGGCGACGCTGTTCTACGTCGCCGACCCAGTGACCCTGCTGCTCGGCCAGTCGCTGCCGCCGCTGACCGGCTCGGTCACCGGCTTCGCCGGTGGCGACAGCCTGTCCTCGGCCACGAGCGGCACGCTGGCGTTCTCGACCCCGTTGTCCGAGCCCACGGCGGCCGGACGGTTCGCGATCTACGGCTTCGGGTTGTCGGCGGTCAACTACGTGTTCGAGCAGGCGCCGGCCAACGACATCGCGCTGACCGTGACCACCACGCTGCCCCCGGAAGTGCTCGCAGAGATCGGCGTGAACCGGGACCAGACGCCACAGCGCCGTGTGCTCCAGGCCGTGTTGCAGCCGCAGCAGCGCGACCCGACCACGTCCGGCGTCGCCGACGTGGTGTCGGCGCTGCCGCCGCTGCCGCCAATGCCCGGCAGTGTCGTGGCGGCAGTCACGGCACAGCCCTTCGTCGCCGTCGACCTGGCGGCGATGTCGCCGACCGAGATCCGCGTCATGCTCGATGCGCGCGACGCCTACAAGCGGCAGATCTTCGCCGAGGCGCTGCAGCGGCTCGAGGCCGACCCGACGCTGGCCGACCTGCCGCCGTGCCAGACGCTGGAGGACGTGACCAGCGGCACCTGCCTCGTGACCGACGAGGTGCGACAGCGCCTGCGCGCCCAACTCGACGCCGGGGCCCGGCTCACCGACGCGACACCGACCCAGGTGCTGCCGCCGGCCGCCGCGCCTTCGCCCGCCCCGAGCCCGGCGCCGGCAGCCACGAGTCGGCGGGTCCGTGCTGGCCGTCGGCGA